>NZ_JAGPYL010000166.1:0-11391 GCF_018070095.1 Micromonospora sp. U56 | reverse complement strand
GCCAACGGGCGCGAAATGGCCACTCTTTCTCCGAAAGTGCACGGCGGACTGCCGCTCGGGGCGTTCGGGAAGCGTGGCGGACTGCCGCTCGGGGCGCTCGGGGGTGCGCGGTGGGCCTGCGCGGCGGGGTTCGCGGGAGTGCGTGGCGGACTGCCGCTCGGGGCCGGGGGAGTGTCGGGACGGGGGGTGGGAAACCCCGGGCGAGGCGAGGCGAGGGGAGGGAGCGCGGGGGTGCGGCTGACCGGGGTGGCGCGGGAGTCCGGGTGGACCGGGCTCTCGGTGAGCACCACGCTGACGAATCCGAGCACCCGGCCGGGGCTGCGGTTGCCGGGCCGGGTGACGCTCGCCGCCGGGCCGGACGACGTGCCGATCCGGCACGTACGGCTGGGCCTGGTCGCCACCGCGGAATCGGACGATCCGCGCAGTCCACGGCAACTGGTGCAGTACCACCAGGTGCCCATCGGCGGCCGGTTCTTGGTGCCGGCGGGGCGACGCCGGGCGATCGACTTCGCCCTGCCGTTGCCCTGGGAGACCCCGGTGACGATCTTCGGCGAGGTGCCCCTGATGAGCATGCGCACCGGGCTACGGACCGAGGTGTCGGTCGACCCCGAGCTGGACCAGGGGGCGATGGTGCCGGTCTTCGTCCATCCGCTCCCCACCCAGCAGCACATCCTCGCCGCACTGGACACGCTCGGCTTCCTGATCCGGCAGGCCGGCCTGTCGCACGGCCGGCTGCCCGGCGTCGAGCAGGCGCTGCCGGTGCACCAGCGACTCGGTTACTGGGTGGGACCGCTCTACGCCGGCCCGATCACCGAGCTGGAGGTGATCTTCGTGGCGAACTCGGCCGGCCTGGAGGTGGTCCTCTGGCTGGACCGCCGGCTGTCGCTGACCGGGATCAGCCACCAGAGCATCAGCCGCTTCCGGATCTGGCACACCGGTGCCGATCAGCGGGACTGGGTGGCCGTCGTGGACGGCTGGCTGCGCGCGGCGATCAACCGGCACGCGGCTGCCGCCTCGCACGCCGACTGGTCCGCCAAGATCACCGAGTCCGCCCACGTCAGCCGCCATCCCGACGAACCGGTCGGGCCCGGCTACGGCCTCGGCGGCACCGCCGGGGGCGGGGGCATCGGCGGCGGTGGCGGCGACGGCACCTGATCGCCCTGCGCCGGCGCCCGATCGAGGTGGGGGCGACGGCACCTGATCGCCAGACCCCGGCGGGGGCGACGGCACCCGGGGCGCCGCCCGGCCGGTGTCAGACCGAGGCGGTGGCGAGCTTCAGGCTGAAGCCGAGGAAGAGCACCGCGACGCCGGTGGTCGCGCTCGCGGCCAGCCGCCGGCGGCGCCGGAACTGGGCGGCCAGGAAGGTGCCCATGAAGATCAACGCGGTCAGGTAGAGCGCGCTGGTGACCTGGGCGATCAGCCCGAGCAGCAGGAACGACAGCGCCGGCCAGGCGTACCCGGGGTCGACGAACTGGATGAAGAACGAGATGAAGAAGAGGATCGCCTTCGGGTTGAGTAGGCTGATCACCAACGCCTTGCGGAACGGGCTGCGCATCGCCGCCGGCTCCGCGGCGTCGATCAGCCGCGGCGCCGCCGGGTCGTTGCGGTCGCGCCAGCGCCGCCAGGCCCCGCGCAGCATCGTCAGCCCGACATACCCGAGGTACGCCGCACCCGCGTACTTGATCACCAGGAAGAGCGGCGGGTACGCCTTGAGCAGCGACGCCACCCCGGCGGCGGAGAGGAACATCAGCACCCCGTCGCCGACGAACACCCCACCCGCCGCCCGGTAGCCGGCCCCCACCCCCCGCTTGGCGGCGGTGGAGAGCACGAAGAGCGAGTTCGGCCCCGGCAGCAGAATGATCGCCACGGTCCCCAGCACGTACGTCCAGATGTCGGTGATGCCCAGCACGCCCGCCATCATCACGCCACGGGTGCCGTACGGCGAAGCCTTTCCCGGAGCCTGGCCTGTGCGTTCGGCCACTCGTCGACGGTCATCGCGTACTGCACGGTGTCCCGCCAGGAGCCGTCCGGGCGCTGCCGGTGCATCCGCAGCACACCCTCCCGGGTGGCGCCCAGGCGCTCGATCGCCGCCTGCGAGCGGGTGTTGCGGATGTCGGTGTGCCACGCCACCCGGACCGCGCCGAGCTCGTCGAAGGCACGGCTGAGCAGCAGCAGCTTGGCCTCGGTGTTGATCCCGCTGCGCCACCAGGGCCGGCCGAGCCAGGTGTGGCCGATGGCGACCGCCCGCCGCTCCGGGTCGATGTCGTAGTACGAGGTGGTGCCGACCACCGCGCCCGTCCGCGCGCAGCGCTGCGCCCAGGGCACCCGTTCGCCCCGGTGCCCGGCGGCCAGCGCGCCCGCGACGATCTCCCTCATTGCGGCCGGGTCGGCGGGCAGCGGGTGGCCCAGGTGCGCCCACACCTCCGGTTCGGCGGTGGCGGTGAAGAGCTCGTCGGCGTGGGTCAGGTCCAGCGGCTCCAGCAGCACGTGCTCGCCCCGCAGGGTCGCCGCCTCCCGCCACGGCGACTCGGCGGTCCGCAGTCCCGCCGGCACCGGCGCGGTGACGCCCGCGTCCGGTTGCGGCAGCCCGGCGGTCAGCCGCAGCGGCACCACCCCGGCCCAGTACGGCAGGTCGAGGTCGGCGGGGTCGTCGCGGACCCCACCGGTGCGGGACCGCAGTGACACCTCGCGCAGCGGCAACGCCAGCACGGCCGTCTCGGCCAGCTCCCGGCGGCTCGGCGGGCGGCTGTCCGCGCTGCGACCGGCGGCGACCTTTTCCACCAGGGCGGTCAGCATCCGTGACTTCTCGGCGTCGTCGGTGACCAGGTGGGCGGTGCCGTGCGCGACCACCGACCGGTAGTTGGCGCTGTGGTGGAACTGTGAGCGGGCGTAGACCAGCCCGTCGAGCAGGGTGACGGTGACGCAGATCCGCAGTTTGCCGTCACCGCGGGCGGCGAGCAGCGGCCGGCTGCCGGTGGAGCCGTGCAGGTAGAGGGTGTCGCCGATGCGCACGTGCAGGGTGGGCAGCAGCCGGGGCTCGCCGTCGACGGTGAACCCGAGCACGCAGTGGTACGCCTCGTCGAGCACCGCGTGCACGGCGACCGGGTCGTAGCTCATCCGGTCGCGGGAGCGGCTGGCCGTGGTGCGCGGGGTCGGGGCGTACATGCGACATCCCACCTTTGTTCTAGTACAATCTCCGAACTGTGGCAGTACGTTATCAGATCAGTGGCAGCACGTCGGCCGCCATTTCGGCGAGCGTGGAAACCGGCATCCGGGCCGACGCGCTGGCTCCGGGCAGTCCGCTGCCCGCCGTCCGGGCGCTCGCCACCGAGCTGGGGGTCAGCCCGGCCACCGTCGCCCGGGCCTATCAGGAGCTGCGCCAGCGGGGCCTGGTCGTCACCGCCGGCCGGCACGGCACCCGGGTGCGCCCCCGACCCCCGGTCGCCGGCCGGCGCGCCGCGCTGCACCCGCCGCCCGCCCCCGGCACCCGCGACCTCTCCCAGGGGTACCCCGACCCCCGGCTGCTGCCCCCGCTCGGCCCGCACCTGGCCGCGCTCGCCGCCGAGATCGGCCCACCCGTCGGGTACGCCTCGACCGCCCTGCTCCCCGCGTTCGCCGAGGCGGCCCGGGACCGGCTCGCCGTTGACGGCGTGCCGGCCGAGGAGATCACCGTGACCGGGGGCGCGCTCGACGGCATCGAGCGGCTGCTCGCCGCGCACCTGCGGCCCGGTGACGCGGTGGCGGTGGAGGACCCGGGCTGGGCCAACCTGCTCGACCTGGTCGCCGCGCTCGGGCTGCGGCCGATCGGCGTACCGGTGGACGACGACGGGCCCACCGAGGCCGGCGTCCGCGACGCCGTGGCCCTCGGCGCCCGGGCGCTGGTGGTGACCAGCCGCGCGCAGAACCCGACCGGCGCCGCGGTCTCCGCCGAGCGGGCCGGGGCCCTGCGGGAGCTGCTCGCCGGCCGCCCCGACCTGCTGCTGATCGAGGACGACCATGCCGCCGAGCTGGCCCGGGTGCCGCTGCACCCGCTCGCCGGGGCGACCCCGGCGTGGGCCTTCGTCCGGTCGGTGAGCAAGCCGTTCGGGCCCGACCTGCGGCTGGCCGTGCTGGCCGGCGACGAGGCCACCGTGTCCCGGGTCGCCGGCCGCGCCCGGGTCGGCGCCGGCTGGGTCTCCACCGTGCTGCAACGGCTGGTGCTCTCGCTCTGGCGCGACCCGGCCACCGCGGAGCTGGTCCGCCGCTCCGGCGCGGAGTACGAGCGGCGGCGCACCGGGCTGCTGGCGGCGCTCGCCGCCCGGGGCCTGGCCGGGCGCGGTCGCAGCGGCATCAACATCTGGCTGCCGGTGTCGGACGAGACCAGTGTGGTCACCGCGCTGCGCGACGCCGGGTGGTCGGTGGCGCCCGGTGCGCTCTACCGGATCGGTGCCGAGCCCGGGATCCGGATCACCGTCAGCGCGCTCGACGACGCCGACCTGGTGCCGGTCGCCGACGCGGTCGCCCGGGCGCTCCGCCCGGCCCCGCCGGGCCGGTTCACCGCGTGACCCGGCTGGTCCTCGACGCGCATGGTCGACATTCCGGAGGGTCAGTGGCCGCGCCACACCCGGCGTCGCCGGCGAATCCGGGATATAAAGTTCGCCATGGCCGAGACCGACGCGCCCGGTGCGCAGCAGTTCATCCCGCCGCAGGCCGACACCCTCGACGAGCTGCGCGCCGCAGCCGCCGGTTGCCGGGGCTGCGAGCTGTACCGCGACGCCTCGCAGACGGTCTTCGGCCGGGGTGACGAGAGCGCCCGGGTGGTCCTGGTCGGCGAGCAGCCCGGCGACATGGAAGATCAAAAAGGACTACCCTTCGTCGGCCCGGCCGGCCGGCTGTTGCGGCGGGCGGTCGACGACGCCGGAATCGACCCAAAGCACATCTATTTGACGAATGCCGTAAAGCACTTCAGGTTCGAGCTGCGCGGGAAGCGGCGCATCCACCAGACGCCGGACCGGGTGCACATCACCGCCTGCCGACCGTGGCTGGTCGCGGAGTTCGCCCGGCTGCACCCCGAGATCGTGGTGGTGCTCGGCGCGACCGCCGCCAAGGCCCTGCTCGGCCCGGCGTTCCGGGTGACCAAGCAGCGCGGCGAGCTGCTGCCCTGGCCGGCCGCCGCGCAACGCCCGGAGGACTTCGTCCGGGTCCCGGTGGACAGCGCCGGGAAGGTGGCCGACGCGCCGGCCGCGCAGCTGCTGGCCACCATCCACCCGTCCGCCGTGCTGCGCGCCGACGACCAGGACGCCGCGTACGCGGGGCTGGTGCAGGACCTGACGGTCGGCGCCCGTGCGCTGGCCGGATAGCGCCCGGCTCAGGCCCCAGTCGTGATCTTGCCGTACCCGTCCTTGGCGACGATCCGTCCGTCGCGGACCCGGTAGACGTCCAGGCCGCACAGCACGGTGCCGTCCTCGGCCGGCGCCCACGCCCACGCCCACACCACCCGCTCGCCGGCGGCCCAGACCGGGCCGAGCACCGGGCCCTCGCCGGGCCCGAGCTGGTCGGCGAAGGCCGCCGTCACCGCGTCCCGCCCGCGGACGGTGGCGGCCGGACCGTCCCAGGCGTTCGGCCGGTACGTCACCTCGTCGCGAGGCAGGCGGAGACCGCCGCCAGGTCACCGCGTACCCAGGCCGCGTTGAACCGCTCGACCAGATCCCGCGCGTCCGTCATGCCCCGGCACGGTAGTGCCCGGCCCCCGTCGCGTCACGCCGGTAACCGGGCCCGGCGACGGGACGCCCCCGCCGTGCTCGCCACGCGCACCCTGACCCGGGTGCGCCACTGGCGATGCCTGTCACCGCCCCTGGGCAGCGCGGGTGAGCGGTGCCACACTGGCCGCCATGGAGCAGCATCTGTACGAACCGGTCCACGAGGAGTTCCGCGACCTGTGCCGGGAGTTCCTGGCCCGCGAGGCGGTGCCGCACCACCCCCGGTGGGAGGCCGACGGCATCGTCGACCGCGAGGTGTGGCGCAAGGCCGGCGCGGCCGGACTGCTCGGCATGGACGTCGACACCGACCACGGCGGCGGCGGGCAGCGCGACTTCCGGTTCAACGCGGTCCTGGACGAGGAGATCGTCGCGTCGGGCTGCTCGGGGCTCGGCTTCGGCCTGCACAACGACGTGGTGGCGCCGTACCTGACCGAGCTGACCACCGACGAGCAGCGCAAGCGCTGGCTGCCCGGGTTCTGCTCCGGTGACCTGGTCACCGCGATCGCGATGAGCGAGCCCGGTGCGGGCAGCGACCTGGCGGGGATCCGCACCAGCGCGGTCCGCGACGGCGACGGGTGGGTGCTCAACGGGCAGAAGACGTTCATCACCAACGGCGAGATGGCCGATCTGGTGATCGTGGTGGTGCGTACCGCGCCGGACCAGGGCGCGCACGGGGTCAGCCTGGTCGCGGTGGAGACCGGTACCCCCGGCTTCACCCGGGGCCGGCGGCTGGCGAAGGTGGGCCTGAAGGCCAACGACACCGCCGAGCTCTTCTTCGACGACTGCCGGGTGCCGGCGGAGAACCTGATCGGCACCGAGAACCACGGCTTCTACCACCTGATGGCCAACCTGCCCCGGGAGCGGCTCAGCATCGCCGTCGCGGCGGTGGCGGCGGCGGAGAAGCTGCTCGCGGTGACCCTCGACTACGCCCGCCAGCGGGAGGCGTTCGGCCGGCCGATCGGCAGGTTCCAGCACAACCGGTTCCTGCTCGCGGAGCTGGACACCGAGGTCACCATCGCGCGCACCTTCGTCAACCACTGCGTGGCCGAGTTCAACGCCGGCCGGCTCTCGGTCACCGACGCCGCGAAGGCCAAGTGGTGGACCACCGAGCTGCAGAACAAGGTCGCCGACCGCTGCGTGCAGCTGCACGGCGGCTACGGGTTCATGCTGGAGTACCCGGTGGCGAAGGCCTGGCTGGACGGGCGGGTGCAGACCATCTACGGCGGCACCACCGAGATCATGAAGGAGATCATCGGGCGCGGGCTCGGCCTGTAGGGCCGGTGTCAAAGTCCCTGGCCGGCCTGCGGCGGGCCCAGACGACGACCGGCCGCGTTGGAGATGCGTCCGGATACCGGTGTTGTATCCGGACGCATCTCCGCCTTGCCGGATCGCCGCCTGGACTCCGCCTCGGCTCGACCGAGGACTTTGACACAGGCCCTGGCGAAACCGGGTCCCCGGGGGCGGGGCCGGTTTGCAAGGATGGGGCCGCGTCTGACCCCTTACCGAGGAGGCCGCATGGCCACCGACCTGACCGCGCCGGCCCGTACCCGGCCGGACGTCGCGCCGATCCAGCGACGGACCCTGCGCCTGCTGTTCAGCACCCAGATCATCGGCGGGATCGGCGTCACCATCGGCATCTCGGTGGGGGCGCTGCTCGCCGCCCGGGTCGCCGGGACCGCCGTCGCCGGCCTGGCGCAGAGCGCCGCCGTGGTCGGCGGGGCGCTGCTCGCCGTCCCGGTCACCCGGATCATGAACGGGCACGGCCGGCGACCAGGGCTGGCCGTCGCCTACCTGTCCGGCGCCGTCGGCGCCGTGCTGGTGGTGCTCGCCACGGTCACCCGCTCCGTACCGCTGCTCTTCCTCGGCATGCTGCTCTTCGGCGGCGGCACCGCGGCGAACCTCCAGGCCCGCTACGCCGCGGTGGACCTCGCCGAGCCGGCCCGCCGGGGCCGCCAGCTGTCGCTGATCGTGTGGGCCACCACCATCGGCGCGGTGGCCGCGCCGAACTTCGCCGCGCTCGCCGATCGCACCACCAGCGGGTGGGGACTGCCACCGCTGGCCGGTCCGTTCGCGTTCAGCGCCGCCGCGTTCGTGCTCGCCGCCGTCGTACTCCTGGTGCTGCTGCGGCCCGACCCGCTGCTCACCGCGCGCCGGCTGGCGGCGGCCGACGCCCCGGTCGCGGCCGCCGTCGCGGACGTCACCCCGCCGGCCGAGGCCGGCGCCGCGCCGGCGCGGACCGCCCGGCGCGGTGCGGGGATGCGCGCGGCCTGGCAGGTGGTACGCGGCCGCCCGGCGGCCCGGCTCGGCATCGCGGCGGTGGCGGTCGGCCACGTGGTGATGGTCGCGGTGATGTCGATGACGCCGGTACGCCTCGGCGAGTCGCACGGCGACGCCGACGTGCTGCGGGTGGTCGGCATCGTGCTGAGCCTGCACATCGCCGGCATGTACGCGCTCAGCCCGCTGGTGGGCTGGCTCACCGACCGGCTGGGGCGGCGCGCGGTCGTCCTCGGCGGTGTCGGGCTGCTGCTGGCCGCCTGCGCGGTCGCCGGCACCGCCGGGCACCACACGCCCCGGCTCTCGGTCGGCCTGGCCCTGCTCGGGCTGGGCTGGTCCGGCACCATGGTGGCCGGCTCCACCCTGCTGTCGGAGTCGGTGCCGGCGGCGATCCGGCCGAGCGTGCAGGGTCTCTCCGACCTGACGATGGGGCTGGCCGGCGCCGGTGCCGCCGCCCTGAGCGGGTTTGTCATGCGGGCGGCGGGTTATCCGGTGCTGACCCTGCTGGCGGCGATCGCGGTGGTGCCCCTGGTGGCGCTAGCGTTGCGTCCGGTGCCGGTGGGGGCACCGGACGAGGAGGACTGATCACGTGCGGCTGACCGACTTCTGGACCCGGTTGGAGGAGGCCTTCGGGCCGGGCTACGCGGGCAGCATCGCCCGCGACCAGGTGTTGTCCCAGCTGGGCGGGCGGACCATCGAGCAGGCGCTCGCCTCGGGTGAGCAGACCCACGTGGTGTGGCGGGCCGTCGTCGCCGCCTATCCCGACCGGGTGCCCGCCCGGCTCCGCTGAGCGGCGCTCTCGTCGCTCCCGCGTGTCGCTTGCCGACTCGTACACCTGTTCGGCTATTGTCCACAGCAGGGTGCTCGTCCACAGCTCACGGCCCGTCGGCTGGTTTTCTGTCGGACCCAGCGCCTAGCGTGTCCCGCGTGACGCGAAGCTCAGGAAAGACGCCGGCGAAGGCAGGGGTGGCAAACATGGCCGCAGGGCCCGATCGGGAGAAGGCACTCGACCTTGCTCTCGCTCAGATCGACAAGCAGTTCGGCAAGGGTTCGGTGATGCGGCTGGGGGAGCGGCCGGTCATCCAGACCTCGGTGATCCCCACCGGCTCGATCGCGCTCGACGTGGCGCTCGGCGTGGGCGGTCTGCCCCGCGGCCGGGTCGTCGAGATCTACGGTCCCGAGTCCAGCGGTAAGACCACGGTCGCCCTGCACGCGGTGGCCAACGCCCAGCGGGCCGGCGGCATCGCCGCCTTCATCGACGCCGAGCACGCGCTCGACCCGGACTACGCGAAGGCCCTCGGCGTCGACACCGACGCCCTGCTGGTCTCTCAGCCGGACACCGGCGAGCAGGCGCTGGAGATCACGGACATGCTGGTCCGCTCCGGCGCGATCGACATCGTCGTGATCGACTCGGTGGCGGCCCTGGTGCCGCGCGCCGAGATCGAGGGCGAGATGGGCGACAGCCACGTGGGTCTCCAGGCCCGGCTGATGAGCCAGGCGCTGCGGAAGATCACCGGTGTGCTCAACAACACCGGCACCACGGCGATCTTCATCAACCAGCTCCGCGAGAAGATCGGCGTGATGTTCGGCAGCCCGGAGACCACCACCGGTGGTCGGGCGCTGAAGTTCTACGCTTCGGTCCGACTCGACGTGCGCCGCATCGAGAGCTTGAAGGACGGCACCGACGTTGTCGGTAACCGGACCCGGGTCAAGGTCGTGAAGAACAAGGTCGCCGCGCCGTTCAAGCAGGCCGAGTTCGACATCATGTACGGCAAGGGCATCTCCCGCGAGGGCTCGCTGATCGACGTCGGCGTGGAGCAGGCGATCATCCGCAAGTCCGGCGCCTGGTACACCTACGACGGTGACCAGCTCGGCCAGGGCAAGGAGAAGGCCCGCGAGTTCCTCAAGGAGAACCCGGACGTGGCCGCCGAGATCGAGAAGAAGATCCTGGAGAAGCTCGGCGTCGGGGTCGGCGCGGGCGACGCCGCCGGTGGCCCGGAGCTGCCGCCGGTCGACTTCTGATCGGCCGCCGGCTAAGTGGCAGGACGACGCGCCCGCACGGGGCGGGGCTGGGATGCCAGCCCACCCCGGGCGGGTGACGGCACCACCCCACGGCCCCGTCGGGGTCGTCGTGGTCGGTCCGACGAGACCGAGCCGGAGGCGACCCCGACCCCACCGCGCGACGAGGCCGAGGTGGCCCGGGAGATCTGCCTGCGGCAGCTCGCGGTGCGCCCGCGTACCCGGGCCGAGCTGGCCGGGGCGCTGGCCAAGCGGGGCATCTCCGACGAGGTGTCCGCCGACGTGCTCGACCGGTACGACGAGGTCGGCATCATCGACGACGCCGCCTTCGCCCGCGCCTGGGTCTCCAGCCGGCACACCGGCCGGGGCCTGGCCCGCCGGGCGCTGGCCAACGAGCTGCGCCAGCGCGGCGTGGACGGCGACGTGGCCAGCGAGGCGCTCGGCGAGCTGGACGAGGAGACCGAGGCGGAGACCGCCCGCGCCCTGGTGGACCGGAAACTGCGCACCGCCCGAGGCGAACCGGACGCGGTGTTCCGCCGGCTGGTCGGGATGCTCGCCCGCAAGGGCTACCCGCCGGGTGTGGCGATCCGCGCGGTGAAGGACGCGCTGGCCGCGCAGAGCGCCGAGGCGGCCGAGTTCGCCGAGCAGATCGACGCCGACGCCCTGGCCGAGGCCGAGGGCGAACTGGACCGGGACACCCGCGCCACCGACTGACCCGCCACCCGCTGGCCCGATCCGTCCGTGAGACGCCCGGCGCTGATCATGCCGGGGCCGTCCGGGCGGGGGAGCAGCGACTAGTTTTGCTTTCCTTTCTAGAGCTGTCCATAATCGACGGTATTGGGCAGTGTCTATCGGATCGGCGAGTTTGCCAAGCGGGTGGGCCGCTCGGTGAGCACGGTGCGCCGGTGGGAGGCGGAGGGCCGGTTCACGGCCCGTCGTCTGCGGTCCGGGCAGCGGTATTTCGACGATTCGGATGTGCGCAGGGTGCTTCAGCCGGGCTTCGACGCCGACCGGCGGAAGGTTGTGCTGTACTGCCGGGTCTCGTCGCCGGGTCAGAAGTCCGACTTGGTCTCGCAGGTGGCGGCGATGCAACAGTTCTGCCTCGCTCGTGGTCTGGCCGTGGACGAGTGGATCAGCGAGGTCGGCGGCGGGATGAACCTTCGCCGCAAGAAATTCCTGGCGTTGATGGACGCCGTCGACCGGGGTGAGGTCGCCACGCTGGTGGTGGCGCACGGACCTCCTGGGCATCGTGCAGACCTTCTCGTGGCGGCTGTACGGTCTGCGCCGCTACGAGAAGGAGTTGAAAAGGGCGGACCTGACCATGGAGGGTGACCGGTGAAGGTCACCCGGATCGCCTACT
>NZ_JAGPYL010000165.1:0-11559 GCF_018070095.1 Micromonospora sp. U56 | reverse complement strand
GGGTGGGTGGTGGGTCAGGCGGGGGTGTCGAGGGGGAAGAGCAGGCAGCTGGACGTGGCGTGGGCGATGAGGCGGTCCCGGGCGTCGGTCAGGCGGGCCTCGGCCAGGGCGGTGCGCCGGCCGCGTTGCAGGACGGTGCCCTCGCACCGCAGCATGCCGCTGGCGACGGTCACCGGGCGCAGGAACTTCACGTTCAGGTCCAGTGAGGTGTAGCCGACGCCGGCGGGCAGCGTGGTGTGCACGGCGCACCCGGCGGCGGTGTCCAGCAGGGTGGAGATCACCCCGCCGTGCACGGTGCCGAGCGGGTTGTAGTGGAACTCCTGCGGGACCAGCTCGACCGCGACCCGGCCCTCGTCGGCCTCCATCCGGGCCATGTCGATCAGGTGCATGATCGGCGGCGCGGCGAGCTCGCCGGCGACCATCGCGCGGAGCAGCTCCAGGCCGCTGCGGCGGCCCACGTGCGCGGCGCCGGCCATTGGGTCGGACCAGGAGAAGGTACGGCTGCGCGCCGGGTCCTGCGTCTGAGTCATGGACTCAGCCTGGCAGCGCGTTGCTGAGTCTGTCAATCAGACCTAGCCTGGTGCACATGAGACCCGCGGCACTGGACTGGTCGGTGGAGAACTGCACCATCGCCCGGGCGATGGCGGTCCTCGGCGAACGGTGGACCCTGGTGGTGCTCCGCGAGGTCTTCAACGGCGTCCGCCGCTTCGACGACATGCGCGTCCGTACCGGCATCCCCCGGCAGGTGCTGACCACCCGGCTGGCCACCCTGGTCGAGCAGGGCGTGCTGCGTCGCGAGCCGTACCGGGAGCCGGGCAGCCGGCTGCGCCACGAGTACCGGCTGACCGGGAAGGGCCTCGACCTGTGGCCGGTGCTGGTGGCGGTGCTCGGCTGGGGGGACCGTTACCTGGCCGACCCGGAGGGCCCCCCGCTCAGCGTCGGGCACCGCGACTGCGGGGCGGAGGTCCGGGTCGAGCTGCGCTGCGCCGAGGGGCACGAGGTGGCCGACCCGCGCGACGTGCTGCCCCGGCCGGGCCCGGGTGCCCGCCGCCGCGTCGACCGACCCGCCGCCGGGTAGCGCGTCCCGTCGAGCTTGCGTCGGGCCTGCGGCGGACGCGCCTCGGCGCGCGGACGGTCGTGCCGCCCGCGCGCCGGGACACCGGTGCTACCAGCCGAAGCCGTTGGCGTACGAGACGCTGGCCAGCACCGCCTGGCCGCTGGTGTTGGGGTGGAAGTAGTCCCAGGTGGAGACCTGGCTCAGCGCGAACGGGTAGTTGAACACCGCGTTGTCGTCGAAGTCGCAGTTCGGGCCGTACGCGGCGCAGGCCTGGGTGAGCTGGGTGTTGAAGTCGACCACCCGTTGCCGGACCCGGGTCCGGCGGTCGACGTCGGCCTGTGCGGTGGACGTCGGGTTGGCCAGCATCGACTGGCAGATGCCGAAGGCCGACCAGGCCGTCCGGGCGCTGCCGCTGCCCTTGCCGACCGACCAGAGCCGCTGGATGTCCGGGATGCTGATCACCAGGACCTTGGCGTTGGGCAGCCCCGCCTTGAGCCGGGCGAGCGCGCTGTCGATGTTCGCCCGGTAGGTGGCCACCGGAGTCATCGTCGACTCCGAGCTGGTGCAGGCGTCGTTGGCGCCGATCAGCATCGTGACGTACCCGACGCCCTGGCTGACCGCGGTGCCGGCCTGGCCGTACATGTCGGCGGACCTGGCGCCGCTGCGGGCGTCGTTGAGGTTGCGGCCCTGGATGTTCGGGTTGACCGCGCGGATACGCAGGTAGTGACTGTTCACGGTGGAGTTGTCGCCGGT
This sequence comes from Micromonospora sp. U56, assembly GCF_018070095.1. Taxonomy (NCBI): domain Bacteria; kingdom Bacillati; phylum Actinomycetota; class Actinomycetes; order Micromonosporales; family Micromonosporaceae; genus Micromonospora; species Micromonospora sp. U56. Next base: position 9,749 of record NZ_JAGPYL010000165.1, on the reverse strand, counting down.
GCTGAACGACCGTGAGGTGCAGTCGACGTACCAGCCGCAGGCGTTGAAGCCGCGGGTGATGGAGTCGCCGAGGCTGGCCATCGCGCTGGGCGGCGGGCCGGGGTCGGCGACGGCGGGGGTCGTGGCGAGCAGGACGAGGGCGGTGGCGCCGGCGAGAGCCGCCAGCGCGCGTCGGGCGAGGGTCATGGTGGCCTCCGGATCACGGGTGCCGGCGTGCTGCGGTGGCCAGATCGTATAGACGACTTTCTGTGTCCACAATGTTGCTTCACGGTTACAAGGGGCGGCGGGGTGAATTCGGGCAAAGTCATGTCTTGCTTACGATCTTAAATATGTGAATACTTCAGTCACTCGGCCGATTTCCCCAGGTCGGCCGGGTTGTCCCCGGGCGCGTCGACGTGACGCGACCCGTCAGACCCTTCCGGAGGTTGTTACATGCGACCCACGAGGTCATCGCTCCGCCACATCGCCGCCGTCGCCATGGCCGGCACCCTGGTCACCGGCGCGCTGCTCGGCGCCCCCGCGCAGGCGGCACCCGCCTCGCCCGCCTCCCCCGACGCCGCGGCCGGTCTGGCCGACCGCCTCGGCGACCGCGCCGCCGGCACGTACGCCGACGCCAGCGGCACCATGGTCGTCGCCGTCACCGACGCCGCCGCCGCCCGCCAGGTCCGCGCCGCCGGCGCCACCCCCAAGCTCGTCACCCGGGGCGCCGCCACCCTGAAGGCCGCCACCGCCGAACTGGAGCGGTCCGCGAAGATCCCCGGCACCGCCTGGTGGACCGACCCCGCCACCAACCAGGTCGTGGTCTCGGTCGACAGCACCGTCACCGGCGCCAAACTGGACAAGGTCAAGGCCGCCGCCGCCCGCACCGGTGGCGCGGTCCGGATCGAGGCCGAGGCCGGCGTGCTGAGCACCCGGATCTCCGGCGGCCAGGCGATCTACGCCGGCGGCGGCGGGCGCTGCTCGCTCGGCTTCAACGTGCGCAGCAGCTCGGGCGTGAAGTACTTCATCACCGCCGGGCACTGCACCAACATCTCGTCGAGCTGGTACAGCAACTCCGCGCAGACCAGCCTGCTGGGCAGCCGGTACGGCACCAGCTTCCCGGGCAACGACTACGGCATCGTGCGCTACAGCAACCAGACCACCACCCAGCCGGGCAACGTCTACCTCTACAACGGCAGCTACCAGGACATCACCGCCGCCGGCAACGCGTTCGTCGGCCAGAGCGTCCGGCGCAGCGGCAGCACCACCGGCCTGCGCAGCGGCTCGGTGACCGCCCTCAACGCCACGGTCAACTACGCCCAGGGCAGCGTCTACGGCCTGATCCGTACCAACGTCTGCGCCGAGCCGGGCGACAGCGGCGGCTCGCTCTTCGCCGGCAGCACCGCGCTGGGCCTCACCTCCGGCGGCAGCGGCAACTGCTCCTCCGGCGGCACCACCTTCTTCCAGCCGGTCCCCGAGGTGCTGAGCCGCTACGGCGTCAGCGTCTACTGATCGACCCCTCGTGAGCGGGCCGCCGGGCGACCGGCGGCCCGCTTCGCGTACCGACCGCCGGGCTCAGCGCGGTGCGGGTGCGCCACCTGCCGTCCGCCGGGTGAGCGCCAGCACCACCAGCAGCGGGCAGAGCGCCTCCGCGCCGGCCGCCACCCGCTCGGCCAGCCCGATCCGGGCGTCGCCGGTGGTCAGCTCTACCACGAACCAGCCGACCAGGGCCAACAGCAGCGCCGCGGCGGCCGTACCCCGGCGGGCGGTCAGGGCAGTGGCGCCGACGGGCGCCCGGCGCCGGTGCGCGGCGAGAGCCGGCCAGAGCGCGAGCGCGCCGAACGCCACCGCGGCGCTGAGGCCGTGCGCGGTGGACGACCCCTGCCGCGCCGGCAGCGGAAAGGCCGCCACGGCGAGGGTGGCGAGCCCGCCGAGGGTGAGCAGCAGCCGGCCGGCGGGACGCAGCGCGCGCAGCCCGGCCGCGGTCAGGCAGTGGCACAACCCCAGCCCCAGCAGGCCGACCGTCATGATCCAGCGATCCGTGGCGTCCCGGGCCGCCAGCGCGCTGATGGTGCCGGCGACCTGGTCGAAGCCGCCGGGCTGCCGCGCCGCCGCCAACGTCCAGCCGCCGACCAGCAGGACCGGGGCGGCGGCGGAGGAGAGCAGGGCCCAACGGGGTACGACGCGCACCCGGCACACCGTACGCGGGCGGCACCGCGACCGCCGGTGCCGCCGGTGGTGGCAACCGCGCCCGGTGGCATCGGGGGACCGGGCCGCCTGACAGAATGCGGAGGGCAGAGGTGTACCGCAGATGAGGAGACGCAAGTCGTGATCCGTACCCATGACGCCGGCAGCCTGCGCGCGACGGACGCCGGCACCACGGTGACGCTCGCCGGGTGGGTGGCCCGCCGGCGCGACCACGGCGGTGTCATCTTCGTCGACCTGCGCGACGGCTCCGGCGTGGTCCAGGTCGTGTTCCGCGAGGAGGACGCGCACGCGCTGCGCAACGAGTTCTGCGTCCGGGTCACCGGCGAGGTGACCCGCCGGCCCGAGGGCAACGAGAACCCGGAGCTGCCCACCGGCGAGATCGAGGTGACCGCCGCCGAGCTGGAGGTGCTCTCCGAGGCGGCCCCGCTGCCGCTGCCGGTCGACGACCAGGTCGAGGCCGGCGACGACATCCGGCTCAAGTACCGCTACCTGGACCTGCGGCGCAGCGGCCCGGCGAACGCGATGCGGCTGCGTTCGCGCGCCAACCAGCTCGCCCGCGGTGTGCTGCACGAGTGGGACTTCCTGGAGATCGAGACCCCCACGCTGACCCGGTCCACCCCCGAGGGTGCCCGCGACTTCCTGGTGCCGGTCCGGCTCCAGCCCGGCAGCTGGTACGCGCTGCCGCAGTCGCCGCAGCTGTTCAAGCAGCTGCTGATGGTCGGCGGCATGGAGCGGTACTACCAGATCGCCCGCTGCTACCGCGACGAGGACTTCCGCGCCGACCGGCAGCCGGAGTTCACCCAGCTCGACATCGAGATGTCCTTCGTCACCGAGGACGACGTGATCGACCTCGGCGAGGCGACCGTGTCGGCGCTCTGGAAGGACCTGGCCGGGCACGAGATCTCCCGGCCGATCCCGCGGATCACCTGGCACGACGCGATGGCCCGGTACGGCTCCGACAAGCCGGACCTGCGCTACGGCGTCGAGCTGACCGAGCTGACCGACTACCTGCGCGGCACCGAGTTCCGGGTCTTCGCCGGCGCCATCGACGCCGGCGGGTACGTCGGCGCGGTGGTCATGCCGGGCGGCGCCGCGCAGAGCCGCAAGGAGCTGGACGGCTGGCAGGACTGGGCGAAGGCGCGCGGCGCGCGGGGCCTGGCGTACGTGGTGCTCGACGCCGAGACCGGCGAGGCGCGCGGCCCGGTGGCGAAGAACCTCTCCGCCGAGCACCTGGGCGGGCTCGCCGACGCGGTCGGGGCCAAGCCGGGCGACGCGGTCTTCTTCGCCGCCAGCGCCAACACGCGCGAGGCGCAGGAGTTGCTCGGCGCGGCCCGGATCGAGATCGCCAAGCGGGCCGGCCTGATCGACGAGAGCGCCTGGGCGTTCTGCTGGGTGGTCGACGCGCCGATGTTCGAGCGCACTGACGAGGGCGGCTGGACGGCCGTGCACCACCCGTTCACCTCCCCGAACGCCGAGTGGGTGGACCGCTTCGAGGAGGCGCCGGACCGGGCGCTGGCCTACGCGTACGACATCGTCTGCAACGGCAACGAGATCGGTGGCGGCTCGATCCGTATCCACCGGGGCGACGTGCAGAAGCGGGTCTTCGACCTGCTCGGCATCACCCCGGAGGAGGCGCAGGACAAGTTCGGCTTCCTGCTGGAGGCGTTCAAGTACGGCGCACCGCCGCACGGCGGCATCGCGTTCGGCTGGGACCGGGTCTGCATGCTGCTCGCCGGCGCGGACTCCATCCGCGAGGTCATCGCCTTCCCGAAGACCCGGGGCGGCTTCGACCCGCTGACCGGCGCGCCGACGCCGATCACCGCCCAGCAGCGCACCGAGGCCGGCATCGACGCCAAGCCCAAGGCGCCGACGGGCGTGCACGCCGGCACCGCCGGCCCGGCCGCCCCGGTGGCCGACCCGGTCTGACCCGACCACCGTCACCGAGAGGTCTGCGCCATGATGGCGTGGACCTCTCGGTCGTTTCGCCGCCGCCGCTAACGGGCGACGGTCGACGGGGCCGGGGAGACGGGGGACGCGATGACGCTGCTCGTGGTGGGAGCCGGTGGCTTCCTGGGCGGGGAGATCTGCCGGCGGGCGGTCGGCGCGGGCCGGCCGGTGGTGGGGACCTGGCACGCCGACCCCGTCGCGCTGCCCGGTCTGGCGACCCGGCAGCTCGACGTGACCGATCGGGAGGCGGTGCGCCGGCTGGTGGCGGCGGTCCGGCCGACCGCCGTGGTCGGCACCCCCTACCGGTACGACGACTGGGCGGTCACCGCCGACGGCGCGGCGCACATCGCGTACGCGGCGGCCGAGGCGGGGGCGCGGCTGGTGCACCTGTCCAGCGACGCGCTGCACGCCGGGCGCCCGACGCCCTATCTGGACGACGACCGGCCCACCCCGATCTACCCGTACGGAGCGGCGAAGGCGGCGGCGGAGACCGCCGTGCGGGCGATCGACCCGAGCGCCGTGCTGGTGCGGACCTCGCTGATCGTGGGGGAGGGGAGCAAGCAGATCCAGCTCTGCCGGGACGCGCTCGCCGGCCGGGCCACCCTCTTCACCGACGAGCTGCGCTGCCCGGTCGACGTCACCGACCTGGCCGACGCCGTCCTCGAACTGGTCGACGGCGACTACGCCGGCCCGCTCAACGTCGCCGGTCCGGAGGCGGTCAGCCGGGCCGGGCTCGGGCTGCTGGTGGCCCGCCGGTTCGGGCTGGACCCGGCCGGCATGAAGACCACCACGGGTACGGCGGCCGGGGTGGTCCGTCCCACCGACGTACGGCTGGACTCCTCGCGCGCCGCCGCGCTGGTGCGGACCCGGCTGCGCGGCGTCACCGAACTCGTCGCGGCCTGATCCCGGTCCGCCCGCGCCATCCTGACGCACACTTTCTATGCACAACTATTGTGCATAGAAAGTGTGCACAGATATTGTGCACCCATGGGCAACGATGACAGTGACGGCCGGCCCGCGCCCCGCGAGGTGCGCATCGACCACCGGCAGGTCCGGGTGCTCGCCCACCCGCTGCGCATGCGGCTGGTCGGCGCGCTGCGGGTGAAGGGTCCGGCCACCGCCACCACGCTGGCCGAGCTGCTCGGCACCAACACCGGCGCCACCAGCTACCACCTGCGCCAGCTCGCCGAGGTGGGGCTGGTGGTCGAGGACCCGGACCGGGGCACCGGTCGGCAGCGCTGGTGGCGCGCCGCGCACGACGTCACGAGCTGGGAGCCGACCGACTTCGACGACGACCCGGACGCCCGCGCCGCGATCGACTGGATCCACCGGGACCAGGTTCGGCTCCTCGTCGAGCACGCCGAGCACTGGTTCGCCGTCGAGCACGAGTGGTCGCCCGCCTGGCGCGACGCCCTCGGCATGGGCGACGTCTTCATGACCGTCCCGCCGGCCCGGCTCGACGCGCTCAAGCAGGAGTTGTGGCAGGTGCTGGAGCGCTACCACCGGGAGGCCGACGCTGGCGACCCGGATCCGCAGGCGCGAGGCGTGCAGGTCTTCGTCGCCGCCTACCCGCTGCTGGAGGGACCCCGATGAGTGCCCTGTCCGTACGCCAGGTCCGGTTCCGCTACCTCACCCTCTACGGCCTGCGCTGGCTGCCCACCGGGCTGATGGTCCCGGTGATGATCCTGCTGATGCAGGAGCGCGGCCTGTCGCTGTCCCAGATCGGCCTGGTCTCCATCGCGCAGGGGCTGGTCGTGCTCGCGCTGGAGCTGCCCACCGGCGGCCTGGCCGACGCCCTCGGCCGCAAGCCCGTGCTGACCGCCGCCTGGACGCTGAGCCTGGTCTCGCTCGGGCTCTTCGCGGTAGCCGACTCCTTCGCGCTGTTCTTCCTGGTCTGGGCCCTGCAGGGCGTCTACCGGGCGCTCGACAGCGGCCCCCTGGAGTCCTGGTACGTCGACGCCACCCTCGCCGCCGACCCCAAGGCCGAGTACGAGGCCGGCCTCGGCTTCGCCGGCACCGTCTCCGGCGTGACCATCGCCGCCGGGGCGCTGTTCAGCGGTGGCCTGATCGCCCTCGGCCCGGTCGGGCCGGTCAGCGCCCTCACCGTGCCGGTCCTGGTCGCCATCGTGCTGCAGGCGGTGGCCCTGGCGGCCCTGCTGCTCCTGCTGGTCGAGATCGGCCCGGCCAAGGGCTCCGGCGCGCTGCGCGCCTCGGTCGCCGAGGCGCCCCGGATGGTGGGCCGGGCCTTCGGCCTGCTGCGCCGCTCCCGGGTGCTGCTCGCCCTGGTCGCCGTCGAGCTGTTCTGGAGCTTCGGCATGGTGACGTTCGAGTCGCTGCTGCCGGTCCGCCTCGCCGAGGTGGTCGGCAATCCCGAGCGGGCGGCGGCGCTGCTCGGGCCGGCCAGCTCGGCGGCGTGGCTCGCCGCGGCGGCGGGCGCGGCGCTGACCCCGCTGCGGCTGCGCTGGCTGGGCGCCGCGCCGAGCGCCGCGCTGCTGCGGCTCGTCCAGGGCGGGACCGTCGTCGGCATGGGGCTGTTCGCCGGCCCGGTCGGTGTGCTGGTCGCCTACCTGGCCTGCTACACCGTGCACGGCGCCTCGAACCCGCTGCACACCGGTCTGCTGCACCGGCAGGTCGACGGGCCGTACCGGACCAGCGTGCTCTCGCTGAACTCGATGGTCGGGCAGCCCGGCTTCGCCATCGGCGCGGTGCTGCTCACCGCCCTCGCCGACACCCGCAGCGTCACCACGGCCATGGTGGTGGGCGGCGTGGTGCTGGCCGTGGCCGCCCCGCTCTACCTGCCGGCCTGGCGTGCCGGGCGCACGGCAGGTGCGGCGACCGACCCCGGCCCGGCCGGGCCGGACGTCGTCGGGTCGACGGCCGGGGCGAGCGCGGTCGGTCCCACCGCCGAACCCGGCGTGGTCGGGCCGCCCGCCGACTTCGGCCCGGTGGCCGGCGGTGGGGCGCCGGTCCCGGCGGCCGGATCCGGGGGCGGGGCGGCGGCGCCCGTCCGCTGCCCGGTCGCCGCGCCGGCCGCGGTCGCGGCGGACCTCCATCCGAGCCGGATACCTCAGAGGCATCTTGATACCTCTGAGGTATCAGGCCAACCAGAGCGGTCGCCTCCAGCGCGGACCGGGGGTCGCCTCCAGCGCGGACCGGGGCCGCCGCCTCCAGCGCGGACCGGGGCGGCCGTCTCCAGTGCCGACCGGAGCGGCGGGCCGCCGGCGCGCCGGTTTCAGGCCAGGTGCACCGAGCTACGGGCGAGGGTGCCGCGCCGCAGGCGACGAGCCGGTCGCCGTCGCGGATGCCGTACCCGTCGACGATGCGCGGGTCGCCGGGGCGCGAGGTGGTGCTGGGGAAGGACGCCTCGATCAGCGCGTTCAGCGCCGGGTGGTTGGCCTCGCCGAGGCGTACCACCCGGTCCTCCTCGGGCTGGCGCGGCGGGGCGGTGGTGCACGGTCAGCCGGCCGGCGAGGGCTTCCGGACTGGTCCGGGGCAGGTGCAGACAGTGCCCGGCGCCGACCAGGCCGGTCACCCGCCCAGCCTAGAACGCGGCCCCGGCGCAGCTCGTTCCACGGTGGAGATTGACGAGCCGACCGATTGGGTACATCCAGCGGCGACCTACTGGGAACCCCCACCGGAGGACAACGATGCTCGCCATTCTCGCCGCGATCGTTTTCGGCTTCGCGCTGCTGATCGACCTGCTGGACACCAACTTCGGCGCCCCCGACCTCTTCAACGTGCACACCCTGCTGATGCTGGGCCTGCTGCTGCTCTCCCTCTACCTCGCCGGGGTCGGCCGCGGCCCGGGCGGTGGCGGCGGCGGCCGCTGGTACCGCGGTCGGCGGCCGGGTCGCGGCTGACCGCAACGGATCAGGACGGGCTCGGCCCGCGGCGCGATTCCGGCGCAGCGGACCGAGCCCGGTACTGTCTTCGTGATGGACTCCGACGCCCTCTTCTCCCTCGGTGAACCCGCCGCGGCGCCCAGCGCCCCCGCGGGGCCGAGCGGTGTCGACGGCTTCACGGCGGTCGGGGAGGATTCGCCCCTGCCCGTCCGGATGCGCCCCGCCAGCATCGACGAGCTGGTCGGGCAGGACCACCTGCTCGCGCCCGGTGCGCCGCTGCGCCAGCTGGTCGGCGGCGGGGCCCCGATGTCGGTCATCCTCTGGGGGCCGCCGGGCAGCGGCAAGACCACCATCGCGCACCTGGTGGCCCGGGCCACCGACCGCCGGTTCGTCGCCATGTCGGCGCTCTCCGCCGGGGTCAAGGACGTCCGGGCGGTCATCGACACCGCCCGCCGGCAGCGTCGGGCCGGCGGACCGCAGACCGTGCTCTTCATCGACGAGGTGCACCGGTTCAGCAAGACCCAGCAGGACTCCCTGCTCGCCGCGGTGGAGGACCGGACGGTCACCCTGCTCGCGGCGACCACGGAGAACCCGTACTTCTCGGTCATCTCCCCGCTGCTGTCGCGCTGCGTGCTGCTCACCCTCCAGCCGCTGGACGACGCGGCCGTGCGCGGCCTGCTGCGCCGCGCGGTCGCCGACCAGCGCGGCCTGGGCGGCGCGCTCACCCTCGACACCGAGGCCGAGGACCACCTGGTACGCCTCGCCGGCGGCGACGTCCGCAAGGCGCTGACCGCGCTGGAGGCCGCGGCGGCCTCGGCGGTGGCCACCGGCTCCGGCCGGATCGACCTGGCCACCACCGAGCAGGCGGTCGACGTGGCGGCGGTCCGCTACGACCGGGACGGCGACGCCCACTACGACGTGACCAGCGCCTTCATCAAGAGCATGCGCGGCTCGGACGTGGACGCGGCGCTGCACTGGCTGGCCCGGATGCTGGTCGCCGGCGAGGACGCCCGGTTCATCGCCCGCCGATTGGTGATCTTCGCCAGCGAGGACGTCGGGATGGCCGACCCGACCGCGCTGGGCGTGGCCACCGCCGCCGCCCACGCCGTGGAGTACGTCGGCCTGCCCGAGGCCCAGCTCAACCTGGCCCAGGCGGTGATCCACCTGGCCACCGCCCCGAAGTCGAACTCGGCCACCACCGCCATCGGCGCGGCCATCGCCGACGTGCGGGCCGGCCGGGGCGGCCCGGTGCCGCGCGGACTGCGCGACGCCCACTACGCCGGCGCGCGGGGGCTCGGGCACGGCACGGGATACCGCTACCCGCACGACGACCAGCGCGCAGTGGTCACTCAGCAGTACGCTCCCGACGATCTCGTCGGGACCGACTACTACCGGCCCAGCGGGCACGGTGCGGAGCGGTCGGTGGCCGCCCGGCTGCCGCTGCTGCGCCGGATCGTCCGGGGGCTGTCCGCCCCGGCGCCGCGCCCCGACGAACCGACGCCGGTGGCGGTCAACGGCCGCCACCCGTCGGGTACGGGGCACGCCGGTGGGGCGGATGAAGACGGCGACGCCGTCGTCGGGGAGGGTCAGCAGTGACATCGCGTGGTGGGGAGCGACCGGAGGACGGTCCCGACGAGCGGCGTGACTCCCGCGCCAAGGGACGCCGCTGGGGCCGGGGCCGGGCCGAGGAGGCGCCGCCGGAACCGGCCGGCGAGGAGTTCGGCTGGATCGACGACCTGCGTAGCGCCAAGCAGCAGCGGGGTGGCTCAGCGT
>NZ_JAGPYL010000164.1:0-11591 GCF_018070095.1 Micromonospora sp. U56 | reverse complement strand
GCGCGGGCGAGTGCGGCCTGGCCCTGGCCGGCGGCGTGACGGTGATGTCCACCCCGGACTCGTTCGTCGGGTTCAGCCAGGACCGGGGGCTGGCCCCCAACGGCCGGTGCAAGTCCTTCTCCTCCGACGCCGACGGCACCGCCTGGGGCGAGGGCATCGGCCTGCTGCTGCTGGAACGCCTCGCCGACGCCCGCCGCCACGGCCACCCGGTGCTCGGGCTGGTCCGGGGCAGCGCGGTCAACTCCGACGGCGCCAGCAACGGCCTCTCCGCCCCCAACGGGCCGGCCCAGCAGCGGGTGATCCGGGCCGCGCTGGCCGCCGCGCAGCTCAGCGCCGACCAGGTCGACGCCGTCGAGGCGCACGGCACCGGCACCACCCTCGGCGACCCGATCGAGGCGCAGGCGCTGCTCGCCACGTACGGGCAGGGCCGACCGGCGGACCGGCCGCTCTGGTTGGGCTCGTTCAAGTCCAACGTCGGGCACGCGCAGGCCGCCGCCGGGGTCGGCGGGATCATCAAGATGCTGCAGGCGATGCGGCACGACACGCTGCCGCAGACCCTGCACGTCAAGGAACCCACCCCCAACGTGGACTGGTCCACCGGCAACGTGCGGCTGCTCACCGAGGCCCGGCCCTGGCCGCGCGGCGACCGCCCCCGCCGGGCCGGGGTCTCCGCGTTCGGGCTCAGCGGCACCAACGCCCACGTCATCGTCGAGGAGCCGCCCGCCGAGGCCGCCGGAGTCCAGGACACCGCCGCCCCCGTCCGCGACGACACCGCCTCGACGCGGGACGACGCTGGCGCGCGGCCGGTGGCGCTGCTGGTCTCCGGGCGGGACGAGCCGGCGCTGCGGGCGCAGGCCCGCCGGCTCGCCGGCCACCTGGAGGAGCGCGCCGACCAGGCCCCGGCTGACGTGGCGTACTCGCTGGCCACCACCCGCGCCGCGCTGGAGCACCGGGCCGCCGTCATCGGCGCCGACCACGCCGCGCTCCGTGCCGGCCTGGCCGCGCTCGCCGACGGCACCGCCGCCGCCCACCTGGTCCGCGACACGGTCCGCGTCGACGGCCGGACCGCCTTCTGCTTCACCGGGCAGGGCGCCCAGCGCCCCGGCATGGGACGGCAGCTGCACGCCGCCTTCCCGGCCTTCGCCGAGGCGTTCGCCGCCGCCGTCGCCGCCCTCGATGAGCACCTGGCCCGGCCGCTGCGCGAGGTGGTGTGGGGCGCCGACGCCGACCCGCTGAACGACACCGGGTACGCCCAGCCGGCGCTCTTCGCGCTGGAGGTGGCGCTGTACCGGCTGCTGGAGAGCTGGGGGGTACGCCCGGCGTACCTGGTCGGGCACTCCATCGGCGAGCTGGCCGCCGCGCACGTCGCCGGCGTGCTCACCCTGCCCGACACGGCGGCGCTGGTCGCCGCCCGGGGCCGGCTGATGGGGGCGCTGCCCCCCGGCGGGGCGATGGTCGCCGTGGAGGCGACCGAGGCGGAGGTCCGGCCGCTGCTCGACGAGCGGGTCGACCTGGCCGCGGTGAACGGCCCGACCGCCGTGGTGGTCTCCGGCGTGGAGGCGGCCGCGCTGGCCGTCGCCGAGCAGTTGCGCGGCCTCGGCCGGCGGACCCGACGGCTGGCCGTCTCGCACGCCTTCCACAGCCCGCTGATGGAACCCATGCTCGCCGACTTCGCCGAGGTCGCCCGGTCGCTGCGCTACACCGCGCCGACCCTGCCGGTGGTCTCCACGCTGACCGGGCAACCGGTCACCGGCGAGCTGACCGACCCCGAGCACTGGGTACGCCAGGTGCGCGGCACCGTCCGCTTCCACGACTCCGTACGGTGGCTCGCCGAGCAGGGCGTCACCACGTTCCTGGAGCTCGGCCCGGACGCGGCGCTCTCGGCCACCGGCCCGGACTGCGTCGGCGACGGCCGGGACGCGGTCTTCGTACCGCTGCTGCGCCGCGACCGGGACGAGGAGCGGGAACTGCTCACCGCGCTGGCCCGCGCGCACACCCGGGGCACGGCGGTCGACTGGGCGGCGGTGCACCCCGGCGCCCGCCGGGTCGAGCTGCCCACCTACGAGTTCCAGCGCCGCTGGTACTGGTGGGAGGCGCCCGAGCTGGCCGCCGCCGACCCGACCTTCCTCGACGACCTCGCCGCCGCCGACCCCGCCGCCCTCGCCGCCGACCTCGGCGTCGACCCGGCCGCCCTCGGCCAGGTGCTGCCCGCCCTGTCCGCGCTGCGCCGCCGGCACGCCGACCGGTCAGCGGTGGACGGCTGGCGCTACCGGGTGGTGTGGGAGTCCGTCGCCGACCCCGAGCCGGGCCCGGCGCCGCCGCGCTGGCTGGTCGCCGTGCCCGACGGGTACGACAACGACCTGCGGGTCGGCATGATCGCGGCCACCCTGGCCGAGCACGGCGGCGAGGTGGTCCGCCTCCCGGTGGCCGACGCGGACCGGGACGCCCTCGCCGCCCGGCTGCGCGAGCTGCCCGGCCCCGGCACGGTGCTGCTCTCCCTGCTCGCCCTCGACGACCGGCCGCATCCCGATCACCCGGCGCTGACCCGCGGCCTCGCCGCGACGGTGGCGCTGGTCCAGGCGCTCGGCGACGCCCAGCTCGACGCCCCGATCTGGTGCCTCACCACCGGCGCGGTCGCCGTCGACCCGAGCGAGTCCGCCGACCCGGCCCAGGCCGCCGTGCACGGCCTCGGCACCGGCCTCGCCCTCGACCTGCCCCGGCACTGGGGCGGGCTGGTCGACCTGCCCGAGTTCCCCGACCCGGCCGCCCTGCGCCGGCTGCGCGCCCTGGTCACCACCACCGGCGGCGAGGACCACGTGGCCATCCGCGACGGCGGGGTGCGCGCCCGCCGGATGGTCCGGGCCGCCCGGCCGGTCGCGCCGCCGTCGTGGCGGCCGCGCGGCACCGTGCTGGTCACCGGCGGCACCGGCGGCCTCGGCGCGCACGTGGCCCGTGCCCTGGCCCGGGCCGGCACCGAGCACCTGGTGCTGGTCGGCCGGCGCGGCGCGGACACCCCCGGCGCGGACGCGCTGGCCGCCGAGCTGACCGGCCTCGGCGCCGAGGTGACCCTCGCCGCGTGCGACGTCGCCGACCGCGACCAGCTCCGGGACCTGCTCGACGGGCTGCCCGCCCGGTGGCCGCTGACCGCCGTGGTGCACGCCGCCGGCGCCATGCAGCGCATCGCCCCGGTCGGGGAGCTGACCCTCGCCGAGATCGCCGACGTGGCCGCCGCCAAGGTGGCCGGCGCCGCCCACCTCGACGACCTGCTCGCCGACACCGAGCTGGACGCGTTCGTGCTCTTCTCCTCCGGCGCCGCCGTCTGGGGCAGCGCCGGGCAGGCCGGCTACGCCGCCGCCAACGCCTACCTGGACGCGCTGGCCGCCCGCCGCCGGGCCCGGGGCCTCGCCGCCGCCGCGATCGCCTGGGGCTCCTGGGACGGCGGCATGGTCGACGCCGAACTGGCCGCCGGAATGCGCCGCCTCGGCGCGCCACCGATGCGACCGGAGCTGGCGATCACCGCGCTGCCCGAGGCGTACCGGGCCGACGCCGGGGACCTCGTCGTCGCCGACATCGACTGGTCGCGCTTCGCCCCCGTCTACACCATGGCCCGGCGGCGGCCGCTGCTCGACGCGCTTCCCGAGGTGGCCGAGGCGGTCGCCGGCGACGCCACGAACGCCCCGACCGGGCTGGCCGACCGGCTCGCCGGGCTGCCGCCGGCCCAGCGGGCGCGGGCCCTGCTGGACACCGTCCGCGCCGAGGTGGCAGCGCTGCTCGGCTACGACAGCCCGGCCGCCCTCGACCCCGCCCGCCCCTTCGCCGACCTGGGCTTCGACTCGGTCGCCGCGATGGACCTGCGGCAGCGGCTCACCGCCGCCACCGGCCAGGCGCTGCCCGCCACGCTGGTCTTCGACCACCCGACGCCGGCCGCCGTGGCGGAGTTCCTCGGTGCCGAGCTGGGCGTCGGCGCCGCCGACGCGACCACCGGGCCGGCGGCCGACCTGGACCGGCTGGAGGCGTCGCTGGCCGCGCTGCCCGCGGACGACGCCGACCGGCCCGCGCTCGCCGCCCGGCTGCGCGCCCTGATCGGCCTGGTCGACCGCTCCGCCGGCGACGACCGGCTCGGCGAGGCGGCGACCGCCGACGAGATCTTCGACTTCATCGACAACGAACTCGGGTTGCGCTGACCCGCACAGGGGTGAGGACCGGCATGGCGGAGGACGGCAAGCTTCTCGACTACCTGAAGCGGGTGACGGCGGATCTCACGCAGACCCGCCAGCGGCTCCAGGAGGTCGAGGGCGTCGAGCGGGACCCGATCGCGATCGTGGCGATGGCGTGCCGCTACCCGGGAGACGTGCGGACCCCGGAGCAGCTGTGGGACCTGGTGGCCGGCGGGGTGGACGCGGTCGGGCCGCTGCCCACGGACCGGGGCTGGGACCTCACCCGGCTGCTCGCCGACGACCCCGACCGGATCGGCACCAGCTACGTCGCCGAGGGCGGCTTCCTCGCCGAGGCCGCCGAGTTCGACGCCGCCTTCTTCGGCATCTCCCCGCGCGAGGCGGCGGCGATGGACCCGCAGCAGCGGCTGATGCTGGAGGTCTCCTGGGAGGTGCTGGAACGCGCCGGCATCGCCCCCGACGCCGTGCGGGGCAAGCCGGTGGGCGTCTTCACCGGCTCCGGCTACCAGGACTACGGTGACCTGCTCAACGCCGCTCCCGAGGCGGCCGAGGCGTACCTGGGCACCGCGGCGGCGGCCTCGGTGATCGCCGGGCGGGTCGCGTACACGCTGGGGCTGGAGGGGCCCACGCTGACCGTGGACACCGCCTGCTCGTCGTCGCTGGTCGCGCTGCACCTGGCGGTGCAGGCGCTGCGCCGGCGCGAGTGCACGCTCGCGCTGGCCGGCGGGGTGATGGTGATGTCCACCCCGGCGCCGTTCGTGGCGTTCAGCCGGCAGCGCGGGCTCGCCCCCGACGGCCGCTGCAAGGCGTACTCCGACGACGCCGACGGCACCGGCTGGGCCGAGGGCGCCGGCGTGCTGCTGCTCGAACGGCTCTCCGACGCCCGCCGCAACGGCCACCCGGTGCTCGCCGTCGTGCGCGGCACCGCGGTCAACCAGGACGGCGCGTCCAACGGCCTCACCGCCCCCAGCGGCCCCGCCCAGCAGCGGGTCATCCGCGCCGCCCTGGCCAACGCGCAGCTCCCGCCCGGGGAGGTCGACGTGGTCGAGGGGCACGGCACCGGCACCACCCTCGGCGACCCGATCGAGGCGCAGGCGCTGCTCGCCACTTACGGGCAGGTCCGGCCGGCGGACCGGCCGCTCTGGCTCGGCTCGCTGAAGTCCAACTTCGGGCACGCGCAGGCCGCCGCCGGGGTCGGCGGTGTGATCAAGATGGTGCAGGCCATCCGGCACGGCCTGCTGCCGAAGAGCCTGCACGTCGGCACCCCGTCGTCGCACGTGGACTGGACACCGGGGACCGTCCGCCCGCTCGCCGAGGCGCTGCCCTGGCCCGAGCTGGGCCGCCCCCGCCGGGCCGCGGTCTCCTCCTTCGGGGTCGCCGGCACCAACGCGCACGCCATCATCGAGCAGGCCCCCGAGGAGGAGCCGGCCGAGGTCACGCCGCCGGAGCCGGCGCCGTCGGGGCGTACCCTCGCGTGGATCCTGTCGGCCCGTGACCCGGAGGCGCTGCGCGCGCAGGCCGCGCGGCTCGCCGCCGTCGCGGCCGGGCCCGACCCGGCCGACGTCGGGCACGCCCTGGTCACCGGCCGCTCCGCGCTGGAACACCGCGCGGTCGTCACCGGTACGGACACCGCCGCGCTGCTGGCCGGCCTGACCGCCCTCGCCGACGACCGCGATGCCACCAACCTGGTCCGCGGCACCGCCCGCACCGACGCCCGGGTCGCGTTCGTCTTCCCCGGCCAGGGCTCGCAGTGGGCCGGGATGGCGGTCGAGCTGCTCGACTCGTCGCCGGTCTTCGCCGCGAAGATCGCCGAGTGCGCCCGCGCGCTGGAACCCTTCGTCGACTGGGACCTGGTCGACGTGCTGCGCGGCGTGCCCGGCGCGCCCACCCTCGACCCGGTCGACGTGGTGCAGCCGGTGCTCTGGTCGGTGATGGTCTCGCTGGCCCAGCTGTGGCGCAGCCACGGCATCGAACCGGCGGCCGTGGTCGGCCACTCGCAGGGCGAGATCGCCGCCGCCTGCGTCGCCGGCGCGCTCACCCTCGACGACGGCGCCCGGGTCGTCGCCCTGCGCAGCCAGGTCATCGCCGCCGAGCTGGCCGGCCTGGGCGGGATGATGTCGGTCTCGCTGCCCGCCGACGCCGCCCGCGAGCGGCTCGCCGGCTGGGCGGGACGGCTCTCCCTCGCCGCCGTCAACGGCCCCGGCTCGGTGGTGGTCTGCGGCGAGGTGGACGCCCTCACCGCGTTCCAGGCCGAACTGGCCGCCGAGGAGATCCGCACCCGGATGATCCCGGTGGACTACGCCTCGCACTCCGTCTTCGTCGAGGGCATCCGGGACCGGCTCGCCGAACTGCTCGCCCCGGTCCGCCCCCGCACCGCGGAGGTGCCGTTCTACTCGGCGGTCACCGGTGCCCAGCTGGACACCACCGCCCTCGACGGCGGCTACTGGTACACCAACCTGCGGCAGACCGTGCTCTTCGCCGACGCCACCCGGGCGATGCTCGCCGACGGGCTGACCGTCTTCGTCGAGCCCAGCGCCCACCCGACGCTCAAGGTCGGTATCGAGGAGACCGTCACCGACGCCGGCGTCCCGGCCGTCGTGATCGGTACGCTGCGCCGCGACGACGGCGGACCGGACCGCCTCGCCACCTCGCTCGCCGAGGCGTACGTCCACGGCGTCGCGGTGGACTGGCTGCCGCTGTTCGAGGGGCGGCCGGGGCGGCGGGTGCAGCTGCCGACGTACCCGTTCCAGCGTCGCCGGCACTGGCTGGACGCCGCCGCCACCGGCACCGGGGACGTCACCGGCGCCGGCCAGCGTCCCGCCGACCACCTGCTGCTCAGCGCGGTCGTCGCCACCCCCGCCGACGACGGGGTGGTGCTCACCGGGCGCATCTCCACCGGCACCCACCCGTGGCTGGCCGACCACGCCGTCGCCGGCACCGTGCTGGTCCCCGGCACCGGCCTGGTCGAGCTGGCGCTGCGCGCCGGCGACGAGGTCGGCTGCCCGACCGTCAGCGAGCTGACCATCGGCGCGCCGCTGGTGCTCGCCGACGGCGCCGGCGTGCAACTGCGGGTCGCCGTCGGCGCGGCGGGGGAGCGCGGCGCCCGACCGGTCAGCGTCTGGTCCCGGGCCGAGGACGCCACCCCCGAGGCGCCCTGGCAGCGGCACGCCACCGGCCAGCTCGCCCCGGCCACCGCCCGCCCCGCCGACGGCCTGCGGCAGTGGCCGCCGGCCGGTGCCACCGCCGTGGACGTCGCCGCCCTCTACCCGGAGCTGGCCGACGCCGGGCTGGCCTACGGGCCGGTGTTCCAGGGGCTGCGGGCCGCCTGGCGGGCCGGCGCCGAGGTGTACGCGGAGGTGGAGCTGCCCGAGGAGGCCACCGCCGACGCCGAGCGGGCCGACCTGCACCCCGCTCTGCTCGACGCCGCGCTGCACGCGGTCGCCCTCACCGACGCCGTCGACGACCGGGCGCTGCTGCCGTTCGCCTTCACCGGGGTCACCCTGCACGCGGTCGGGGCGTCCAGCCTGCGGGTGCGGATCACCCCGCTGCGCGCCGGCGAGGTCGCCGTCGAGGCTGCCGACGCCACCGGCGCGCCGGTGCTCTCGCTGGACTCCCTCGTCCTGCGGCCGCTCCCGGCCGACCTCGCCCCGGCGGCGGCCGGGCCGGTCGCCGAGGCGCTCCACCGCACCGCCTGGACGCCCGTGCCCACGCCGCCGCCCGCGCCCGTCCAGGTCGGACGGTGGGACGCCGGCGAGGTCGCCGACGTGGTGGTGCTGCCGGTCACCGGCGGCGCCGACGCGGCGTCGGTGCACGACACCACCCGCCGCGTGCTCGCCGACCTCCAGACCTGGCTGGCCGACGACCGGTACGCCGCCAGCACCCTGCTGGTGCTCACCCGCGGCGCGGTCGGCCGCGACGGCGAGGACGTCACCGATCTGGCCGGCGCCGCCGTCTGGGGGCTGGTCCGCTCCGCCCAGTCGGAGCACCCGGACCGGATCGTCCTCGCCGACACCGACGTCGACGTCACCGACGCCGTCGCGCTCGCGCCGACCCTCGTCGCCGCCGGTGAGCCGCAACTGCTGCGACGCGCTGGCGACCTGTTCGCCACCCGGCTGGTCCGCGCGTCGGCCACCGGCGAGGAGCCGCCGGCCGGCCGGATCGACCCGGCCGGCACCGTGCTGGTCACCGGCGCCAGCGGCACCCTCGCCGCCATCGTCGCCCGCCACCTGGTCCTCGCCCACGGCGTACGCCACCTGCTGCTGCTCAGCCGGCGCGGACCGGCCGCCCCGGACGCGGCCGAGCTGGCGGCCGAGCTGACCGGGCTGGGCGCCGCGGTCGCGCAGGTCGCCTGTGACGTCACCGACCGGGGCGCCCTCGCCGCCGTGCTGGCCGACGTCCCGGCCGAGCGTCCGCTGACCGCGGTGGTGCACACCGCCGGCGTGCTCGACGACGGCACCATCGCCTCGCTCACCCCCGAACAGCTCGACGCCGTGCTCGCCCCGAAGGTGGACGCGGCGCTGCACCTGCACGAGCTGACCCGCGACGCGGACCTCGGCGCGTTCGTCCTGTTCGGCTCCGCGGCCGGCGTGGTCGGCGCGCCCGGGCAGGGCAACTACGCGGCGGCGAACGCGTTCCTCGCCGGCCTCGCCGCGCACCGTCGGGCGCAGGGGCTCGCCGGCCAGTGCCTGGCCTGGGGGTTCTGGGCGCAGGCCACCGGCATGACCGGGCGGCTCGGCGGCGTCGACCGGGCGCGCATCTCCCGCAGCGGCATGATCGGGCTCACCGTCGACGAGGGGCTGACCCTGCTCGACGCCGCCCTGGACCGCCCCGACGCCCTGCTGCTGCCGGTCCGCTTCGACCTCGCCGCCGTACGCGCCCAGGGCGACGTGCCGGCGCTGTTCCGTACCTTGCTGCCGGTGGCCCGGCGCAGCGCCGCCGGGGTACGCGCCGACGCCGGCTCCCTGGTGGACCGGCTGCTCCGGCTGCCCGAGGCGGACCGCGAGCAGGCGCTGCTCGACCTCGTGCTGGACCGGGTGGCGCTGGTGCTCGGCTTCACCTCCGCCGCCGCCGTCGCCCCGGAGCGGGCGTTCCGCGAACTGGGCTTCGACTCGCTCACCGCGGTCGAGTTCCGCAACCGGCTCAACCAGACCCTCGGCCTGCGGCTGCCGGTCACCGCGGTCTTCGACTACCCCTCACCGGCCGGGCTGGCCCGCTTCCTGGTCGACGAGCTCTCCGGTACCGCCGCCGTGCCGTCCGCCGTGGCGGCGGCGAAGCCGGTCGACGAGCCGATCGCCATCGTCGCCATGAGCTGCCGCTTCCCCGGCGGGGTCAGCTCGCCGGAGGAGCTGTGGCGGCTGGTCGCCGACGGGGTGGACGCCATCGGCGACTTCCCCGCCGACCGGGGCTGGAACGTCGACCAGTTGCACGACCCCGACTTCACCACGCCCAACAGCAGCTACACCCGCTCCGGCGGCTTCCTCCACGACGCCGCCGACTTCGACCCCGCGTTCTTCGGGATCAGCCCCAACGAGGCGCTGGGCATGGACCCACAGCAACGGTTGCTGCTGGAGTGCGCCTGGGAGACCTTTGAGCGGGCCGGCATCGACCCGGCGACGCTCAAGGGCAGCCCCACCGGCGTCTTCGCCGGCCTGATGTACCACGACTACCCGGCCAACAGCGGCACCGGCGCGGTGGCCTCCGGCCGGGTGGCGTACGTGCTCGGCCTGGAGGGGCCGGCGGTGACCATCGACACCGCCTGCTCGTCGTCGCTAGTGGCGCTGCACCTGGCCGCGCAGGCGCTGCGGTCGGGGGAGTGCGACCTGGCGCTGGCCGGCGGGGTCAGCGTGATGGCCACCCCGGAGATCTTCGTCGAGTTCAGCCGGCAGCGGGCACTGTCCCCGGACGGCCGCTGCCGCGCCTTCGCCGCCGCCGCGGCCGGCACCGGCATCGCCGAGGGTGCCGGGTTCCTGCTGGTCGAGCGGCTCTCCGACGCCCGCCGCAACGGTCACCCGGTCCTCGCCGTGGTGCGCGGCTCGGCGGTCAACTCCGACGGCGCGTCCAACGGCATGACCGCGCCGAACGGCCCGTCGCAACAGCGGGTGATCCGCGCCGCGCTCGCCTCGGCCGGCGTCCCGGCCGCCGAGGTCGACCTGGTCGAGGCGCACGGCACGGGCACGACCCTGGGCGACCCGATCGAGGCGCAGGCGCTGCTGGCCACGTACGGCCGGGAGCGGCCTGCCGACCGGCCACTCTGGCTCGGTTCGGTCAAGTCGAACCTGGGCCACACCCAGGCGGCGGCCGGGGTGGCCGGGGTGATGAAGGTCGTCCTCGCCATGCGGCACGGGGCGATGCCCCGGACGCTGCACGTGGACGCGCCGTCGCCGCAGGTGGACTGGTCCGCCGGTGCGGTGGAGCTGTTGACCGAGGCGCGCCAGTGGCCGGTGAACGGGCATCCGCGCCGGGCCGGGGTGTCGTCGTTCGGCATCAGTGGCACCAACGCGCACGTCATCATCGAGCAGGCCCCGGACGAAGCCCCGACGCCGGCCGGCCCTGCCCCGGACGCCGCCGGCCCGGTCGTGCCCTGGCTGGTGTCCGCCCGGTCGGAGGCGGCGCTGCGGGCCCAGGCCGGGCGGCTCTCCGCGTACGCGGGCGAACACCCCGACCTGCGCGACGGCGACATCGGGTGGTCCCTCGCCACCGGGCGGGCCCGATGGGAACGGCGGGCCGTCGTCCTCGGCGTCGACCGGACCGAGCTGCGGCGCGGCCTCGACGCCCTCGCGGCCGGCACGCCCGACCCGACGCTCGTGTCCGGCGTGGCCCGATCGGGTGGCCGGTTGGCGGTGCTGTTCACCGGTCAGGGCGCGCAGCGCCTGGGGATGGGTCGCTCGCTGCACGCGGTGTTCCCGGTGTTCGCGGCTGCGTTCGATGCGGTGGTGTCCGAGTTGGACGCGCATCTGGACCGGCCGTTGCGTGATGTCGTCTGGGGTGACGATGAGGAGCTGATCCGGCGGACGGGTTATGCGCAGGCCGGTCTGTTCGCGGTCGAGGTCGCCCTGTTCCGCGTGGTGGAGTCGTGGGGTGTGCGGCCGGATTTCGTGGCCGGGCATTCGATCGGTGAGTTGGCTGCGGCGCATGTGGCTGGGGTGTTGTCGTTGGTGGACGCGGCTCGGTTGGTGGCGGCGCGGAGTCGGTTGATGCAGGCGTTGCCGGCTGGTGGGGCGATGGTGGCGGTGCGGGCGTCGGAGGAGGAGGTGCGGGCGGCGCTCGGGGGTCCGGGTGTGGTGGTCGGCTCCTTTGGAGCTGATGTCGTAAACGACTCAGCCGGCAACGGCAACGGGACCGGTGTGGGCACCGGCGATGGTGGCGGTCCCGTGGCCGCTGGCGGTGTGGACATCGCGGCGGTCAACGGCCCCCGGT
>NZ_JAGPYL010000163.1:0-11643 GCF_018070095.1 Micromonospora sp. U56 | reverse complement strand
TCAGCCGTTCATCTCCCGACCACGGGCAAGGGCACGGTCTGACCCTAGGACTCACCGGTCCAAGGGGTGGAAGTGCTCACTCGCCCGCGGCTACCGGACATCGAGTCTGCCTCCCGGCCAACCCGACACCTCCCATCAGGGGTGCCAGGAGCGCCAGAGGGCGGCGTAGGGGCCGTTGGCGCGGACCAGGTCGTGGTGGGTGCCGATCTCGGTGATCCGGCCGTCGGACAGCACGGCGACCCGGTCGGCGTCGTGCGCGGTGTTGAGCCGGTGCGCGATCGCGATGACGGTGCGCCCGGTGAGCACGGCCGCGAGGGCCCGCTCGGTCCGCCGGGCGGTGGTCGGGTCGAGGGCGGCGGTCGCCTCGTCGAGGATCAGCGTGTGCGGGTCGGCGAGCACCAGCCGCGCCAGGGCGAGCTGCTGGGCTTCGGCCGCGCCGAGTTGCCGGGCTCCGTCGCCGAGCGGGGTGTCCAGGCCGTCGGGGAGCGCGGCGTACCAGTCGGCGCCGACGGTGCGCAGCGCGGAGCGCATCTGCTCGTCGGTGGCGTCCGGCGCCGCGAAGGCGAGGTTGTCGCGTACCGAGCCGATGAAGACGTGGTGTTCCTGGGTCACCAGGGCGATCCGGCGGCGACGCTCGGCCGGGTCGAGGTCGGTGACCGGGCAGCCGCCGATGCTGACGACGCCGTGGCGGGGCGCGTCGATCCCGGCCAGCAGCCGGGCCAGGGTGGACTTCCCCGCCCCCGACGGGCCGACGACGGCCAGCCGCTCGCCGGGCCGGACCTCCAGGTCGATGCCGTGCAGCACGTCGTGGCCGGCGGCGTAGGAGAAGCGGGCCCCGCGTACGACGAGTCGCTCGTCGCGGGGGGCGCGCGCGGTGCCGGGCGCCTCCGGCGGCACCAGGCCGACACCGAGCACCCGGGCGAACGAGGCGAAGCCCCGCTGCGCCTGCTCCGTCCAGAGCAGGAGCCGGTCCAGCGGTTCGATGGCCTGTTGCAGGTAGAGCGCGGCGGCCACCACCGCGCCCAGCGAGACGTCTCCCCGGGACAGCAGGTACCCGCCGACGAGCAGCGCCGCGGCGACCGGCAGCGGGTAGCTGGCCTCCACCACGCTGAAGAAGACCGTCCGCAGCCCGAGCGTCGCGCGCCGCGCGGCCCACAGCCGGGCGATCCGCGTGGTGCCGCGGGCGATCCGCTCGTCGGCGAGGCGGAACGCCTCGACGGTGCGGGCGCCCTCGGCGGTGCTGGTCAGCGTCTCGGTCAGCGCGGCGGCGGCCGTGCCCTCGGCCAGGTACGCGGGGCTGGCCCGGCGCAGGTACCAGCGGGTCGCCGCGCCGATCGACGGCAGCCCGGCCAGCGCCGCCAGGCCGAGCAGCGGGTGCAGCAGGAAGACCGCCCCGAACAGCAGCGCCAGCTGCACCGAGGCGATGACCATGGTGGGCACCACGTCGCGGACGGTGGTGCCGACGGTGGACACGTCGACCGAGCTGCGGGTGGCCAGTTCCCCGGAGCCGGCCCGCTCGACGACGGAGACGGGCAGCTCGAGCGTGCGGTGGACGAAGTCCTCGCGCAGCTCCGCCACGGCCCGCTCCCCGAACCGGTGGCCCGCGTACTGGGCGTACCGGGAGAGCACCGCCTGCACCAGGACCGCCCCGCCGATCGCCAGCGCCAGCCGGTCGACGGTGGCCACCCCGGCACCCCCGGTGACCCGGTCGACGATGCGGCCCAGCAGCCACGGCGGGACGAGCCCGGCGACGGCGGCGGCGCTGTGCAGCGCCAGCACGCCCAGGACGGCGCGCCGGTGCCGGCCGATCAGGTCGCGCAGCGCCCGGCGTACGGCGCCGCGGTCGGCCACCGGCAGTCGGCTCACCGGAGGGCCCCCTCGGCGTCGGTGGGCCGGTCGACGTCCGGGTCGGCGCTGTCCCGGGCCACCAGCCGCCGGTAGCCGGGATCCCGGTCGAGCAGGTCGGCGTGGCCGCCGGTGCCGACGATCCGGCCGCCCTGCAGGTGGGCGACGGTGTCGGCCCGGCCGAGCAGCAGCGGCGAGGTGGCCAGCACGAGGGTGGTCCGCCCGGCCCGCGCGGCCCGCAGCCGCTCGGCGATCCGCGCCTCGGTGTGCGCGTCCACGGCGGAGGTCGGGTCGACGAGGATGAGCACCTCCGGCTCGGCGAGCAGCGCCCGGGCCAGCCGCACCCGTTGGCGCTGGCCGCCGGAGAACGTACGGGCCCGGGCGTCGAGCGGGGTGTCGAGCCCGTCCGGCAGCGCCTCGGCCACGTCCTCGGCGGACGCGGCGCGCAGCGCCGCCACCACCGGCTCGTCGTCGGTCCCCGGCCCGCCCCGGTCGTCCTCGCCGGCTCGGGGGCGCAGGACGTCGCGCAGCGTCCCGGCGAACAGGTACGAGTCGTGGTCGGCGACCAGGATCCGGGCCCGGACCTCGTCCAGCGCGATCCCGGTCAGCGGCACGCCACCCCAGGTGACGTCGGAGGCGACGTACCGGCCGAGCCGGTCGGCGAGCGCCAGCGCCTGGGCCGGGTCGTCCGCGGCGACCCCGGTCAGCCGCCCGGCGCGCACGGTCAACCCGGTCACCGGATCGTGCAGGTCGGCGGGACCGTCAGGCGCGGGCACCGCCTCCGGCCGGCGGGCCGCCGGCACCGGACCCCGCCCACCGGGCGCGGCCCGGCGACCGCCGACGTCGTCCGGGACCAGGCCGAGCAGGGCGACGATCCGGCGGGCGGCCACCCGGCCGCGGATCAGCTGGTGGCTGCCCTCCAGCAGGAACCAGACCGGCACGACGAGGGTCGCCACGTATCCGTATACGGCGACCAGTTCGCCGATGCTGATCTCGCCGGTGACCGCCATCCGGGCCGCCAGCCACACCACCGCCGCGAGGAACAGCCCGGGGATGGCGACGGTGGCCGCGTCGATCCAGCTGTTGACGGCGCCGACCCGGTAGCCCTCGGCGAGCAGGTCCCGGGACCGGGCGGCGTACCGGCGGGCGAACAGGTCCCGGCCGCCGACCCCGGCGAGGACGCGCAGCCCGGCGACGATGTCGCCGGAGCGGGCGGTGAGGGCCCCCTGCTGCTGCCGGTAGACCGACTCGGCGCGGTCGAGGCGGCGCAGCAGCGGCCCGACCACCAGCCCGACCGCCGGCACGCCCACCAGCACGCAGAGGGCGAGGAAGGGGGAGATCGACCAGAGCACCACGGCGATGACCGCGTAGGCGACGACCGCGCCCACCCCCGGGCCGGTCAGCGTCAGCACCTGCGCCGTCCAGTCGATGTCGGAGCCGCCGACGGTGGCCACCTCGCCCGCGGCGACCCGGCGCGGCAGCACCGCGCCGATCCGGGACAGCTGCCGCAGCACGACGGCGGCCGAGCGGGCCTTGGCGTCCTCCCGGATGAAGGTCATCGTGCGGTGCCGCATGATGCCCAGGTAGGACAGGCCCACCCCCGCGACGACGATCGCCGCGACCCAGAGCCACAGGGCGCGGTTGTCGCGGGCGCGCAACCCGTCGTCGACCGCGCGGGCGATCAGCCAGGGCCGCACCGACAGCCCGACCATCCAGGCCGTGCCGAGCAGGCTGCCGCGCAGCACCCGCCAGGGCTGGCAGCGAACCAGCCACCACAGGTAGCGCAACGGCCCCCTGGTGTCCGGAGTGCCGGGCTCGGAATGGGGGATCTGCGGGGGCACCCGCCCACGCTACCGACCACTGCGATGATCCACCGACCCGTCCGTCGACTTCCCGGCCCGCACCGCCGGTCCCTTCCGGCCGGCCGGGGCGGGCTCGCCGAGGGCCGGGGGCGGCGTGCGGGCGGGCGGATCGGTCGGTGTCACACGGGCGAGGCAGAATCGCATCCGTGCTGGTGGCGGTGGTGGCGGACGAGCGGGGCGGGGGAGTCCTCCAGCCCCTCGACGCCCAGGGGCGTCCCGCCGGCGCGGCCGGCGCCGTCGCCGACCTCGCCGCCGCGGTCGCCGCGCGGGAGGCCGCCGAGCACCCGCGCTGGGTCTGGGCCTCGGGTGTCGCGCTCTATCCGGCGCTGCTGCGCGCCGGGGTGCGGGTGGAGCGCTGCCACGACGTCGAGCTGACCGAGGCCCTGCTGCTCGGCCACGCCGGCCGCTGGGGCGAGCCGCGCTCGCTCGCCGCCGCGCACGCCCGGCTCACCGGGGCCGCCGTGCCGCCCGACCCGGCGCCCCGGCCGCCCGCGCCGCCCGGGCACGGCCAGGGCGCGCTCTTCGACGCCGTCCCCGGGCCGCCGGGCCCGGGCATCGAAGCCCTGGTCGAGGTGTACGCCGACCAGCTCGCCCGGATCGCCGCCACGCAGCACCCGGGCCGGTTCCGGCTGCTGGTCGCCGCCGAGTCGGCCGGCGCGCTGATCGGGGTGGAGATGGGCGCCGCCGGCCTGCCCTGGCGCGTCGACGTGCACGACGCGATCCTCGACGAGCTGCTCGGCGAGGCGTCCCCGGTTGGCGGGCCGCCCCGCCGGCTCGCCGAGCTGGCCGCCCGGATCGCCGACGCCTTCGGCGTACGTCAGGTGCACGCCGACTCCCCGGCGGAGCTGCTGCGGGCGTTCGCCCGGGCCGGGGTGGAGCTGCCCAACACCCGGGCCTGGGTGCTGCGCGGCGTCGACCATCCGGCGGTGCCGCTGGTCCTGGAATACAAGGAGCTCTACCGGATCTGGACGGCGCACGGCCGGGCCTGGCGGGACGCCTGGGTCTCCGACGGCCGCTTCCAGCCGGAGTACGTCCCCGGCGGGGTGGTCTCCGGCCGGTGGGCCACCCGGGGTGGTGGCGCGTTGCAGATCCCCAAGGTGATCCGGCGTGCGGTGGTGGCCGATCCGGGCTGGCGGTTGGTGGTCGCCGACGCCGGCCAGTTGGAGCCCCGGGTGCTCGCGGCGGTCTCCGGCGACGCCCGGCTCGCCGCGGCCGGTGGGGCGGGCGACCTCTACGCGGCCCTGGCCCAGGACGCCTTCGCCGGCGACCGGGCCCGGGCCAAGGTGGCCCTGCTCGGGGCGATGTACGGCCAGACCGGCGGGTCGGCCGTGCCCGCGCTGGCGGTGCTCAAGCGCAGCTACCCGACCGCGTTCGGCTACGTGGAGGCGGCGGCCCGCACCGGCGAGGTGGGCGGCCTGGTCCGCTCCTGGCTCGGGCGCACCTGCCCGCCGGGCACGGCCGGGTTCGTCGACGGGGACGAGGCGGGCGTCGACCCGGACGTCGGCGCCGACCCGCAGTCCCCGCGTGCCCGGGCGGCCCGGTCCCGGGGGCGGTTCACCCGCAACTTCGTCATCCAGGCCACCGCCGCCGAGTGGGCCTCGACGCTGCTCGCCACGCTCCGCGGCGAGCTGGCCGGCACCGCCGCCGAGCTGGTGTTCTTCCAGCACGACGAGGTGATGGTGCACTGCCCGGCCGAGCAGGCCGAGGCGGTCGCCGAGGCGGTCGGCCGGTCCGGCGAGCGGGCCTCGGCGCTGCTGTTCGGGGACACTGCGGTCCGGTTCCCGCTGGATCTGTCCATCGTCGACTGCTACGCCGACGCGGCATAGCGCACAATTTTCCTATTTGCCCCGCTACCCGGCGCCGGGGGCGCTCGTTGGGTCCGGTGTGCGCAACGGGCCGGGCAGCTCTGCCCGGTCCGTCTTCACGACGGAGGTGGCGCAGCTGAACCGGATCGCAGGGATGATCATCGCAGCGGGCGGGGGACGCCGGATCGGCGGACCCGAGGCGCTGCTGCACCAGGGTGGCACGCCCCTGGTGAACCAGATGATCGACACGATGACCGAGGCGGGCTGCGAGCAGATCGTGGTGGTCCTGGGCGCGGCCGCCGACCAGGTGCGGGAGACCGCCGACCTGAGCCGCGTCACGGTGGTGGTGAACCGTGCCTGGGGCACCGGGGTCGGCTCCTCGATCCGGGCCGGCCTGGCCGCGCTCACCGACGAGGGGGTCGAGGCGGTGGTGGTCGTCCCGGTGGACATGCCGGGCCTCACGCCCGCCGCGGTACGCCGGGTGGCCGCGCTGCCGTACCCGGACGTGCTGGTCTGCGCCACCTACGACGGGCTGCGCGGCTACCCGATGCTCTTCGGCCGGCGGCACTGGTCCGGCATCGCGACCCTGGCCAGCGCCGACGTCGGCGCCCGGCCGTACCTGCTGGCGCACAAGGACCAGATCGTCGACATCGGGTGCGACTCGGTGGCCGACGGCAGCCGGGTCGACACGCCCGAGTTGATGGCGCTCTACGGCCTGACGGTCCCGCCGCAGCGCGTCGGCGTCTGAGCCGTCCCCGGCACCCGGCACGCCGCCCGCTGCGCTACGGTTCGCCGAACGCGACGCCCTTCGGTGGGCGCGCGGCGCGGGGGAGGTGTGGTCGATGGTCGCTGCGGTGGGTCGGCACATCGCCGGGGCGGTGGCCGCCTGGGTCGTCTTCACCGTCGAGGGACTGGCCTGCTACCTCCTGCTGCTCGGCTACGCCCTGGTGACCGACGCCGGCGCCGGTGGCCCGCTGGCCGGGCCGGTGATGGTGCTGGTGGCCGCGCTGGCCGGTCTGGTGCTGGTGCCGCTGGTCGTCGTGCCGGCCGGGGTGGTCGCCGAGCTGACCGGTCGCCGTCGCGGCGGTCTGGCCGGGACGCTGGCCGCCGCCGGCGTGGCCGGCGCACTCACCCTGCTCGCCGTGGTCGGTGTCGCACTCGTGGACGGCGGCTCGCCGCTGGGCTTCGCGGTGGCCTGCGCCGTGGCAGCGCTCCTGGTGCTCCCGCCGACCCTGACGCACATCGGCATCGTGTGGGGCGCCCGGGAGGTGCCCCGACTGCTGGCCCGGCTCCGCCGCACCGGTGCGGCCGGCACCGACCTGCCGCCGGTCGCCACACGCTGACGCCTCCGGGCCCCGCCGGTCCACCCGGCGGGCAGCGCCGCGTCGGCGCTCCGGATCACACGACGCGCGGCACCATCGTTCGGTCCAGGTCGAAGAGGGCGGCGGCGCCGTCCCAGCACACCGCGCGCAACCAGTCGTCGCCCAGGTCGAGCCGGGCCAACCCGGCCAGCTGCTCGGCGTACGGGTAGGGGATGTTCGGGAAGTCGCTGCCCAGCAGCACCTTGCCGGCCAGCCCCAGCTCGCGCAGCCGGGGCAGCTCACCGGCGGGGAAGGGCACGAACCGGTCGAAGAACGGGGTGAACGCCATGGTGGTGTCGAGCCGCACCCGCTCGTACCGCTCGGCGAGGTCGAGGAAGGCGGCGTAGTCGGGCGCGCCCAGGTGGGCCACGATCGCGCTCAGCCGCGGATGCCGGGCCAGCAGGGCCGCGAAGCCCGCCGGCCCGGTGTGCGCGGTGCCGACCGGGGCGTGCCCGGCGTGCACCACCACCGGCACGGCCGCGTCGGCGAGCAGCCCCCACACCTTGTCCAGCGCCGGGTCGGTCGGTGCGAACCCGCCGACCTGGACGTGCACCTTGAACACCCGGGCGCCGCCGTCCAGCGCCTCGGCGACGTACCGGGGCGCGTCCGGCTCGGGGAAGAAGGTCGCCGAGGGCAGGCACCCCGGCGTGGCCCGGGCGAAGTCCAGCGTCCACCGGTTCAGCTCCGCCGCCATCCCGGGCCGGTGCGGGTACGCCAGCGCGCTGAACGCCCGTACGCCCATCCGCCGCAGGTGCGCCACCCGGTCGTCGTCGCTCCACCGGTACCGGATCGGCCACTCGGTGCCCACCAGCGGCCCGGCCGCGTCGAAGTACGCCCACACCCGGCGCAGCAGCCGGGGCGGCAGGAAGTGCACGTGCACGTCGGCCAGGCCGGGAATGCCCAGGTGCCGGCAGAACGCCGGAACGTCGTCGTCGTCGGCCGGCACCGGCCCGCTGGTGGTCACACCTCGATATTGAACCGGTGCAGCACCGACGGCGCCACCAGCCCGACCGCGGCGAGCACGGAGAGCACGGTCAGCGCGGTGCGCAGCACGATCACCTCGGCCTTGCTGCCGGTGCGCAGCGCGATGCCGTTCGGCAGGCCGACCATCAGCCACATCCGCCGTTTGATCGGGATGGGCCACAGGATCGGCACCCCGGCCTTGGTGATCATGTCGCCGAGGATGTGCACGAAGCAGCCCACCCCGACGGCCAGGCCGATCATCGGATAGCCCCGGTCGCCGGGCAGGTTGGCGAAGGTGAACCAGGCGGCGGCGGCCGAGGCCAGCGTGACGATGACCCAGCCGGCGCGCTCGGCCCACTCGTCGAAGAGCCCGCGCAGGGCCAGACCGATCATGAAGAACAGGATGCCCACCACGGCCCACTTGCCGTACGCCGCGCAGAGCGCGGTGGTGCCCCAGCCGACGAGGACGGTGAACGGCAGGGTGTGGGTCAGCGTCCGGTGGCCGTTGCTGCGGCGCGGGTCCCGGCTCAGCTTGGTGGCGTAGTAGACGCCGAGCGAGATCTTCTCCATCACCTCGGCGATGAAGAGCGAGAAGACCCCGAAGGTGCGGGCCACCGTCGCGCCGCCCTGGTTGCGGGTGACCTTGCCGGAAAGGTCGAGGTCGGGGAAGAGCGCCCCGCCGGCGCAGACCGCGGTGCCGACGGCCAGCGCCAGTGGCGACTGGTGGTAGTCGGCGAACTGGTCCAGCGCCCACGAGCCGGTCAGCCACACCGCCGCGCCGGACAGCGCGTGGGACGGTCCCATCATGTCGCGTCGCCCTCCCCAGGTTCTTGATCGACAAAGCTACGCCACTGTGTCAGAGCCGCCGCCGAGGGGCAATCACCCAGACGGTCCACAGGGGAGGGCGTCAGGCGGCGGGCCGGAAGCTCTGCCGGATCATCAGGAAGTATGTCGCGTTGACCTGCCAGTCGAACTCTTCTGTCAACCATGAGACGGTGTAGGCCCGGCCCGCCGCGACCGCCACCATCAACCGGGCGGTGTGCACCTGCACGCCGGCGGCGTTGAGCCAGGAGCACTCCCACAGCGCCCCGCCCCGGAACATGTCCAGCCGGGAGATGTCCACCCGACGGTAGCCGGGCAGCGCCCCGTCGCCGGTCAACCGTCGCTCCTCGGCCCGCCAGTGGGCGACCGGGTCCGCCGGCGCGACGCCGGGAGCCACGCTGAGCACCCGTCCGCCGCCCGGTTCCCGGAAGCAGGTCACCGGGCCGTCGGTGAAGCCCAGCCAGCGGGCCGGGGCGGCGATCCGGAAGCCGGTCGCGTCCTCGTACCAGGTCCACCCCGCAACCAGCGCGGGCTCGCCGGTCGGCGGTGGCACGGAGGGAACCGGGGTGGCGTCCGCCGGGGCGGACGTGCCGCAGGGAAAGGCGACGGGCCGCACGGCGGTCGCGCCCCCGGCGCCGCCGGGGGAGGGCGACGCCCGATCGCCGCCGCCGCGCCGCGCCGCCGCGCCCCCGGCACCGACCAGCAGCGTGCTCGCCACGGCCACCGCGACCAGCCCCTGCCGCCGGCGGCGCGCGCCGCCCCGGCGCGGTGGGACGACCGGGGCGGGTACGGCGGCGTCCCCCGGCACGGCGGCGTCCCCCGGTGTCGGCGGGCCCGCCGCGCGCTCGCCGCCGCCCCCGGCCGGCGGATCCGTCGGTGTCGGGGCGTCCGCCGGTGTCGGTGCGCCGCCCGCCGCCGGCCGGCCGGCCTCCCATGACGGGGGCGGCGCGGCGGCCGGGGCGCCGCCCGGCCGCGTCCCGGCGTCCGGAGCGGCGGGACGGGTGTCGTGGGACGCCGGCCGGTCGATCGCCTCGGGGCGCCGGCCCGCCAGCGGCAACCCGGCGTCGGTGGCGGCGAGCGCCGCCCGCAGCAGCCGTTCGGCCTCGACAGCGGTCTCCCGTCGCCACGGGTCGCGCTGCAACAGCCCCTCCAGCACCGGCCGGAGCAGCCCGGCCCGGCGGACCGGGTCGGGCGGCTCGGTGGCCAGCGCGCTCAGCGTCGCCATCGCGGTGGACCGGGCGTACGGGGACTGGCCCTCCACGGCCGCGTACAACGTCGCGCCCAGCGACCACAGGTCGGTGCGCGGGTCGGAGACGCCCTCCCGGGCCCGTTCCGGGGCGACGAACTGCGGTGAGCCGAACACCAGGCCCGGACCGGTCATCAGCCCGTCCCCACCGTCGAAGGTGGCCAGCCCGAAGTCGGTGAGCACCCGCCCGTCGTCGGCGACCAGCACGTTGTGCGGCTTGACGTCGCGGTGCAGCACCCCGGCGGCGTGCGCGGCGCGCAGCGCGGCCAGCACCGCCAGCCCGACCGTCGCGACCCGCCCCGGCTCCAGCGGTCCCTCGGTGGTGAGGATCTGCTGCACCGAGCGGGACGGCACGTACTCCATCACGATCCACGGGCTGTCCCGGTCGTGCACCACGTCGTAGAGCCGGACCACGTTGGGGTGGTTCAGCCGGGCCGCGGTGCGCGCCTCGCGCAGCGTCCGCAGTCGCAGCTCGTCCCGCTCGGCCTCGTCGAGCCAGTTGGGCGGGACGACCTCCTTGACCGCGACGTCCCGGTGCAGCATCTCGTCGCGGGCCAGCCAGACCCGGCCCATCCCGCCGCTGCCGACCAGCTCGAGCAACCGGTACCGCCCGGCGACCAGCAGTTGCTGCACGACGTTCCCCCTCGGCTACCCCCGATACACGATATCCAGCGGCCTGCGGTTTCTCATCCACAGCGCGGTCCGGTCCGGGGGTGCCGTCAGGTCGGCGAGACCACCTCGGTGACCCGGCCGCTGAAGCTCTGCCGCACCACGGTGAACTGCCCGGTCGCCGCGGCCCAGTCGTCGTCCGCCGTGCTCCAGCCGAGCAACCACCCGCCGGGCTCGTCGCCGGGCAGCAGCCGCAGCGCGTGCTGCCGTTCGCCGAACGGGGCCGTCCAGCGGCACTCCCACTGCGCGCCCCGGCCGGCGGCCGCGCCGATCCGCACCTTGGCGTAGTTCGGCAGCGTGCCGGCGTCGACCAGCCGGCGCTCCTGGGACCGCAGCCAGGCGACCGGGTCGGGGTGCTCGGCGGTGACCGGCTCGACGCTGAGGGTGCGCCGACTGGACGGATCCCGGAAGCAGGCGACCCCGTTCTCGGTGAAGCGGAGCCAGCCGACCGGCACCGTGACCCGCCAGCCCTCCTCGACGTGCCAGGTCCAGCCGGCCGGTGGGCGGAAGCCGCCGTCGGCGGTGCCGGGCCGGGCGACGATCGGTTCGCCGATCGGGTGGGGCCGCAGGCAGGGGAAGGGCGGTGGATTCGGCGGAGGGCCGCCGTCCGGCGGCGGCGGCCGGCCCGGTTCCCGGCCGTACGGTCGGTCCGGCCCGCCGTCGCCAGTGGAGGTGGAGCCGCTGGTCGGCGCGCCGTCCGACTCGTCGTCGACGATCGCGAAGGCGGTGCCGATCCCGGTGGCCGCCGCCACGCCCAGCGCCGTCACCACCAGCGCCACCCGGCGCGGGGTGAGCCGCAGCCAGGCCAGGACGCGCGCGAGCACGGCGCCGAGGTCGACCCGCGCGGCCCGGGCGGCGCGGGCGGCCGCGCCCTCCGCTTCGCCGGACCCGGCCGGACTCTCCTCGGCGGCGGGCAGCGCGGCGCCGGAGCGGCCCGCCGGGGCGTACGGCGACGACCGGCCACCGGACGATCCCGTGCCGCCGCTGCCGGCTCCGGACCGGTCCGGCACGCCGGGCCAGGGCGGCGGTGGAGTCACGATGGCCGCCGGGCGGGCGACGGAGCGCACCAC
>NZ_JAGPYL010000162.1:0-12458 GCF_018070095.1 Micromonospora sp. U56 | reverse complement strand
CGGTGAACTCGAACGCGTTCTCGCGCAGCGGCACGCCGACGCTGCCGGTGGCGCCGCGACCCATCCAGGCGCCGCTGGTCGGCTGCTTGGTGGTGTCGATCGCGGCGACCCGCTGGGTGGCCGTCCACCCGGCGGCGAAGACCACCCCGGCCAGGATCGCCGCGGCCACACCGACGATCATCCAGACCGGTGGCGTCCGCCGTCGCCCCGACCCGCCCGGGGCGGCCGGGCGCGGGTAGACGGTGCCACCGCCGGGCGCGGCGGCGCCGCCCGCGTTCGGGGGATTGCCGACGACTGTCGGGGCCGCGCCGGTCGGCTCGACGCCGCTGCGCCGCCGCCGGGCCCGCTGCCCCCACCACAGGCCGCCGCCGGCGATCACCAGCAGCGCGGCCAGCGCCGCCGCCAGGATCGGCGGCCGCCGCCAGGCCGGAGCCGCCTCCTCCACCCGGGTCGCCGGCGCCGCCGCGGCCTGCCAGGTGGCGGTCGCGCAGTCGTACGGCCGGTTGCCGTCGCTGGTGAACGCGCAGGCCGGGGCGGTCACCGAGGTGCCCGGCGGGGTCGCCGCCAGGGCGGTGTCCAGCGTCGTCGTGCTGCGGGCGGGCAGTCGGAGCCGCCAGGTCACCTCGGCCGTGCCGTTCCCGGCGGACCGGATGGCCCGACCGCCCGCACTGACCGCGGTCGGCGACGCGCCGGCCGGCAGCTCCTGGCGCACCGTGGTGTCGAGCGGGAAGCCGCTGTCGTTGCGCAGCTGGATCCGGTAGCCCGGCACCGGCGTCCCGGCCGGTGCCACCGTCACGGTGACCGGCTGGGCCGGTCGGGGCGAACCGGGATTCGCGGTGGTGGCCATCCCCGAGGCCGGCATCCCCGGGGGCACCGGGATCACCGCTCCGGTCGCCGCCGCCCCGGGCGCCGCCGGCGACGCGTGCCCCGCCGGCTGAGGGGTGGCCATCGGCGTGGCCGGACCCGTGGGCAGGGGTGTGGCGGCCGGGCCGGTGGGCGTGGCCGTGGCCGGCGGGCTGGCCGGCGTGGTGACCGCCGGTGCCGCTTCGGCCCTGGTCGTGGGCGTCGCCGTCGGCAGCGCCGGTACGGCGGCGAGGATGCCCAGGCCGTTCACGAACACGGCGAGGGCCCTGTGGTGTCGTCTCGATGCAGGCATACGAACCGAACCTCCGGAGCCGACGGTAGGGGCGCGGACACTCCGCCCGGGTACGAAGTGCCGAAGCTCGCCCCGATCGCCGGCCGATCCCCTACCCTGCGCCGACGCGCCGGGGCCTCCGGCGTCGACGGGGTGCCACCACGTGGGCGGGAGCTAGATTGGCCAGGTGCGTATCGCTCGTTTTGCTCATGCCAAGGGAATGTCGTTCGGGGTCGTCGAGGGCGAGCCGGGGGTGGGGCCGGAGGGCCTGACCATCGCCGAGATCGAGGGCCACCCGTTCGGTCAGGTCACCTTCTCCGGCGCCCGCTGGGCGCTCTCCGACGTCCGACTGCTCTCGCCGATCCTGCCCAGCAAGGTGGTCTGTGTCGGTCGCAACTACGCCGAGCACGCCGCCGAGCACGGCACTGAGGTGCCGAAGGAGCCGCTGCTCTTCCTGAAGCCGTCCACGTCGGTGATCGGCCCGCGCGACGCCATCCGGCTGCCCATCTTCTCCAAGCAGGTCGAGCACGAGGCGGAGCTGGCGGTGGTGATCGGCGCCCCGGGCGCCCGTCGCGCCGACCGGGCCGCCGCGGCGAAGGCCATCTTCGGCTACACCTGCGCCAACGACGTGACGGCGCGGGACCTCCAGCGCTCGGACGGGCAGTGGACCCGGGCCAAGGGCTTCGACTCGTTCTGCCCCATCGGGCCCTGGATCACCACCGGACTGGACGTCTCCGACCTGGAGATCCGGTGCGAGGTGGGTCGCAACCCGGACGAGATGGAGGTACGCCAGCTCGGCCGGACGAAGGACATGGTCTTCGACGTACCGGCCCTGGTGTCGTACATCTCGCACGTGATGACGCTGCTGCCCGGCGACGTGGTGCTGACCGGCACGCCGGCGGGGGTTAGCCCGCTCACGGAGGGGGATACGGTCACCGTGCGGATCGAGGGGATCGGCGAGCTCACCAATCCGGTGGTGCCGGTCGCCTGACGCGTCCGACGCCCCGTTTTCGCAGCTCACAGGTGTTTCGGGGGGTTGGATTTGGCCTGCCGGCGCGGGGAGGGTAAAGTTCATTCCCGGCGCCGCAAGGGGCCAATGGGGTATGGGGTAATTGGCAGCCCGACTGATTCTGGTTCAGTTAGTCTAGGTTCGAGTCCTGGTACCCCAGCGCAACCGCGGATTCGCGAGAGTCCCGGACGCTGGATTCTGGCGGAGCTCCGCTCCGTCCCTCCCGAGGGACGGCAGATGATCTCTGATAGAGTGCAGCTTCCCCACCCGGCCGGGTGGGGAAGCAGGTGAAGTTCTGGCCCCGTCGTCTAGCGGCCCAGGACGCCGCCCTCTCAAGGCGGTAGCGCCGGTTCGAATCCGGTCGGGGCTACAGTGCTGACAGCCCGTTCCACCTCGGTGGGGCGGGCTGTTTTGTGTTCCCGGCTCCTTGCCTGCCGGGCTTCCGGACCGCCGCACCCCCTCGTCGTCGGACGCTGGTGGTGCCGCTAGACTACAGCCGCACCGCCCACCGGGGCGGTGAAGCAGAAAAAGTGCCTGGCCCCGTCGTCTAGCGGCCCAGGACGCCGCCCTCTCAAGGCGGTAGCGCCGGTTCGAATCCGGTCGGGGCTACATCGCCGAACGGCCCGTCTCGCGTCAGCGAGGTGGGCCGTTCGCCTTTTCCCGGCCGCGGCCCGGCCGGGTGCGTTGCCTGCGGTGGGACCGCCGCTCGGAGCCGCCCCTCAGGAAGCGTCGGTCGGGTGCTGGCGGGCGGGTGCTGGCGGGCGGGTGTCGGCGGGCGGAGGTCCGGTGGGTCAGGTGCCGGAGGCTGCGGCTCACCGAGTGCCGGCCCCCGGTGCGTGTCACGGCCCAGCGAGCGATTGCTGCCGTGGAGTCGGCCCGCCGAGCGGGAGCCACGTGCCGCAGACGCTGTAGAGCTGATGTCGTAGACGAATCACCGGTCGGGGCCGGCAGCAGTCCGTCCCACCCGTGATTCGTTCACGACATCAGCTCCACAGCGAGCGACCCCTACCCCGACCGGCCGAAAGACCGGGTCGAGGTCGCCCCCCGCCCCCCGCCCCCGGCCTCGGTGATCAAGAGGTTTGCGTCACGCCGGAGGCGGCTGCGGACGCAAACCTCTTGGTCAACTTTCAGCCCAGGTGGGCCGAGTCCGGGTCGGGCGGCGCTGGCCAGGGGGCAGGCCAGCGCCGGGTTGAGCGGAGGCAGGGCCAGGTCGGGTGTGGCGAGGCCGGTGCGGGGGTCGGGGGAGGGACGGGGTCAGAGGCCGGAGAGGCGCTGGCCGGCTCTGACCACGGCCATGGCGTGGCGTTCGCCGGGTCGCCGGCCCAGGCGCTCGATGGGGCCGGAGATGCTGATCGCGGCGATCACCCGGCCGGTGCGGTCGCGGATCGGGGCCGAGACGCTCGCCACACCCGCCTCCCGCTCGGCGACGCTCTGCGCCCACCCGCGACGGCGTACCTCGGCGAGGGTGCGGCCGGTGAACTTGGCGCGGGGCAGCAGCGGCATGACCGCTTCCGGGGGCTCCCAGGCGAGCAGGATCTGCGCCGCGGAACCGGCCGTCATCGGCAGCACCGAGCCGACCGGCACGGTGTCCCGCAGGCCGCTGGCCCGCTCGGCGGCGGCCACGCAGACCCGCTCGTCGGCGCGGCGCAGGTAGAGCTGGGCGCTCTCCCCGGTGGCGTCGCGCAGCGCGGCCAGCAACGGCTCGGCGGCGGTCAGCAGCACGTCGGGGGCGGCGTTGGCCAGCTCGCCGAGCCGGGGCCCCGGACGCCAGCGCCCCTGGGTGTCCCGGACCAGCATGCGGTGGATCTCCAGCGCCTGCGCCAGCCGGTGCGCGGTGGCCCGGGGCAGCTTGGTGCGTTCAACGAGTTCGGCCAGGCTGGCGCCGTCGACACAGGCGGCCAGGATGACCACCGCCTTGTCGAGGACGCCGACACCGCTCATACTGTGTCCCACAAGCCGAAACTTACCTCCCAGAATTTAGGATGTCCAGATGGTGGGAGTCACTCGACCGAGGACCCTGGCCGAGAAGGTCTGGGACGCGCACGTGGTACGGACCGCCGAGGGTGAACCGGACCTGCTCTACATCGACCTGCACCTGTTGCACGAGGTGACCAGCCCGCAGGCGTTCGACGGGCTGCGCCTGGCCGGTCGTCCGGTTCGCCGTCCCGATCTCACGCTCGCGACCGAGGACCACAACACCCCGACCGGGTACGACGACCCGAGCTTCCGGTCCCGCCGCGGTGACCTGCTCACCATCGCGGACCCCACCTCGCGTACGCAGATCGAGACGTTGCGCCGCAACTGCGCCGAGTTCGGGCTGCGGCTGCACCCGCTCGGCGACGAGAACCAGGGCATCGTGCACGTGATCGGCCCCCAGTTGGGTGTCACCCAGCCCGGCATGACCATCGTCTGTGGCGACTCGCACACCGCCACCCACGGCGCCTTCGGCGCGCTCGCCTTCGGCATCGGCACCAGTGAGGTCGAGCACGTCCTGGCCACCCAGACGCTGCCGCAGGCCCGCCCGCGCACCATGGCGGTCACGGTGACCGGCCAGCTCGGCCCCGGCGTCACCGCCAAGGACCTGGTCCTCGCGCTGATCGCCCAGGTGGGCACCGGCGGCGGGCGCGGTCACATCGTGGAGTACCGGGGCGAGGCGATCCGCGCGCTGTCCATGGAGGGGCGGATGACCGTCGCCAACATGTCCATCGAGTGGGGCGCCAAGGCCGGCCTGATCGCGCCGGACGAGACCACCTTCGCGTACCTCAAGGGGCGGCCGCACGCGCCCCGGGGCGCCGACTGGGACGCGGCGGTGGCCTACTGGCGGACCCTGCCCACCGACGAGGGTGCGACCTTCGACGCCGAGGTGACCCTCGACGCCAGCCGGATCACCCCGTTCGTCACCTGGGGCACCAACCCGGGGCAGGGCGCGCCGCTCGGCTCGGCCGTGCCGGCCCCGGAGGACTTCGGCACCGACGCGGAGCGGACCGCCGCCCGCCGGGCGCTGGAGTACATGGCGCTGACCCCGGGCACGCCGCTGCGCGACCTCTCGGTCGACGTGGTCTTCGTCGGCTCCTGCACCAACGGGCGGCTGGAGGACCTTCGCGCCGCCGCCGACGTGCTGCGCGGGCGCAAGGTCGCCGACGGCGTACGCATGCTCGTGGTGCCCGGATCCGCGGCCGTGCGGGAGGCGGCCGAGGCGGAGGGGCTGGACAAGGTCTTCGCCGACGCGGGCGCCGAGTGGCGTTTCGCCGGCTGCTCCATGTGCCTCGGGATGAACCCCGACACCCTGAAGCCCGGCGAGCGCTCGGCCTCGACCTCCAACCGCAACTTCGAGGGCCGCCAGGGCCGGGGAGGGCGCACCCACCTGGTGTCCCCGCCGGTCGCCGCCGCCACCGCCGTGGTCGGCCGGCTCGCCGCCCCCGCCGACCTGTAGAAGGGCAGCCGAGAGATGGACAAGTTCACCACCCACACCGGCACCGCCGTGCCGTTGCGGCGGTCCAACGTGGACACCGATCAGATCATTCCGGCCGTGTACCTCAAGCGGGTGACCCGGACCGGTTTCGCGGACGGACTCTTCAGCGCGTGGCGGGAAGATCCGGCATTCGTGCTCAACGATCCGGCCCATTCCGGAGCGTCGATTCTCGTGGCCGGTCCGGAGTTCGGCACCGGATCATCGCGCGAGCACGCCGTCTGGGCGCTGCGCGACTGGGGCTTCCGCACGGTGATCTCACCGCGATTCGGTGACATCTTCCGGGGCAACGCCCTCAAGGAAGGCCTCCTACCGGTGGAGCTGGAATTGAAAGCCGTCGAGGAGATCTGGGACCGGGTCGAGTCCGATCCGACCACCGAGGTCGCCGTCGACCTGGTCACCCGCGAGGTCCGGGTCGGCCCGGCGAGCTGGTCGTTCCCGCTGGACGACCACAGCCGCTGGCGGCTGATGGAAGGCTTGGATGACATTGGACTCACCCTCCGGCACGCCGCCGAGATCAGCGCGTACGAGGCGTCCCGGCCGTCGTTCAAGCCCGCCGTGGCATAGCCGTACGCCCGACCGCTCATCGGTTTTCGCCCCCACCGGTCCGCCCGGTGGGGGCGAATCCGTTACGACACAAGGGCTTTTTTCCACCGAATGTTTGTGTCCCGCCAGCACAGGGCATACCGTGCGCGCAGAATGGCTCGCGTCGAGTCAGTTGCACAATCGGGAGGAAGTCGTGAACAAGGCCGAGCTCATCGAGGCGCTCGCCGCTCGCCTGGGGGACCGGAAGACGGCGACGGCGGCGCTCGACGCGGTCATCGCCGAGGTCCAGGGGGCGGTAACCAAGGGCGAGAAGGTGGCGATCACCGGATTCGGAGCATTCGAAAAGCGTGTCCGGGGCGCCCGAACAGCGCGCAACCCGCGTACCGGTGAGGCGGTGAAGGTCAAGAAGACATCCGTTCCGACCTTCCGCGCCGGCGCCGGTTTCAAGGAGATGGTGGCCAGCGGCAAGGTGCCGAAGGCCGCCGCGCCGGCGAAGAAGACCACCGCGGCCGCAGCCAAGGCCGCCGGCGCGAAGGCGACGGGGGCCAAGGCGCCCGGCGCCAAGGCCGCCGCCGCGAAGAAGACCACCGCGGCCAAGGCCGCCAAGAAGACCGCTGCGGCCAAGGCCGCCCCCACCAAGAAGGCCGCGCCGGCGAAGAAGACCGCCGCGGCCACCAAGACCGCCGCGGCGAAGAAGGCCGCGCCGGCGAAGAAGGCCGCGCCGGCGAAGAAGGCCACGGCGGCGAAGAAGACCACCGCCGCCAAGAGCACGGCGGCCAAGAAGGCTCCGGCGAAGAAGGCTCCGGCCAAGAAGACCGCCGCCCGGCGCTGACCTGCGCACGTACGCCCGTGAGGGGCGCCCACCGCACGGTGGGCGCCCCTCACGGCGTTTCCCACCCGTTGACCCGGGGCCCGCCGGCTGCGCAGAATCGCCGCACCCCCACCGGTCGGCGAGGAGGCCTCGTGCGCTACCGCCACCGCACCACCGTCGTCACCGCCCTCGGCCTGGTCCTGCTGACCGACGTGCTGCGGGTCTTCCTGCCGTCGGTCATCACCATCTTCGGGCAGGCGGCGTCCACTCCGGCCGAGCTGCTCGGGGCGTTCGCGCTCGGCTGGTTCGTGCTCGCCCTGGCCGTGCCGCCGCTGCTGCGCCGGGTCGGCGTCCGGCCGGTGGCCCTCGCCGCCGCGGTGGTGCTGGCCGGCGCCCGGCTCGCCGTCACCGGCTTCCCCGGCGGGCGGGTACAGCTCTGGCTCGCCACCGCCGGCCTGGTCGCCGGGCTCTGCTGGCTCACCGCCGTGGCCGCCGGGACGAACCGGCCGGTGCCCGGGCTGGCGCTCGGGCTGGCCGCCGCCGCGGTCCTGCACACCGTCTCCGACACCTACCGCTCGCCCTGGCTGGGCGGCGCGGAGGTCTGGGTGCTGGGCGTCGTGCTGGCCGCGCTCTTCCTGGCCGGACAGGCCCGGCCCACGCCGCCCGTGGGCGCCGGCGGTGCGCGCGCCTGGCTGCTGGTCGGGCCGGCGCTGCTGCTCGCCGGCATGGTGGCGCTCTCCCCGGCGGTGGCCCGGACGGCGATGTCCTACCAGTTCGGCCTGCTGGAGTCGTCGCCCGCGCAGGGCTCGGGAGTGGCCGTCGCGCCGCTGTTCGGGCCGCTGCCGGTCGCGGTGGCGGTGGGTGGGTTCCTGTTCGCCGCGCTGACGCCGCCGCGCCGGCCGGCCGCCCGGTGGATCGGCGCGGTGGCCCTGCTCGCCGGGGCCGTGCTGGTGGCCCTGGGGCGGGGCGAGTTGCTGCTGCCGGCCGTCCTGCTCACCGCGGTCGGCCTCGGTGCCTGCCTGGCCCGCTGCGACACCGCCGAGGCGCCGGCGCCGGCGATCCCGACGACCAGCATCGAGCCAGCGACCGTGTCGGCCGGCGTCTCGTCGGCGACGGCCGCGACCGGCGTCACGCCGCCGACGGCGCCCGCCGGGGTCACGCCGGCCGCGGAGAACACCGGCGTCGGGTCGTGGGCGGGGGGACCGGGCGACGACGAGGCGAGCGGATTCCACCGGGAGGGGGGCCGCCGCGGGTACGCCGCCGTCGGCGGGATGCTGGTCTTCGCCGTCGCGGCGGTGCTCCACTACGCCGCCTACGACCTCGGCTACCCCAACGGATGGGTGCCGGTGGCGGTGGCCGTCCTGACGGCTGTCGTCGCGCTGTCCGCCGCGCCCGTGCCGGCGCGTACCGGGCCCGTGCCGGCGCGTACCGGGCCCGTGCCGGCGCGTACCGGGCCGTCGCTGCCCCCGGTGCGGACCGCCGCGTACGCCACGGCGCTGGCGCTGGTCGCCGCGCTGACCGCCGACGAGACGCTGGTGGCCGGCAACCGCGAGGGACCGCCGGCGACGGTGCGGGTGGCGGCGTACAACATCCGGATGGGCTTCGGCATCGAGGGCCGGTTCGATCCGGACGCCCTGGTTCGGGCCGTCGGCCGGGCCGACCTGGTGGTGCTGAGCGAGGTGGACCGGGGTTGGCTGCTCAACGGCGGCCACGACACCCTCGACCTGCTGGCCGAGCGGCTGGACATGCCGTCCGTCTTCGCACCGGCGGCCGACCCGCTCTGGGGCGACGCGGTGCTGAGCCGGTGGCCATTGGCGGCGGCGCGCACCCGCCGGCTGCCGGCGGTGGGCGCGCCGACCGGGGCGCAGGCCCTCGGCGTCACCGTCGACCTCGGTGCCGACGTACGCCTCGCGGTGGTGGCCACCCACCTGCAACCGCCGCCCGGGCGGGAGCCGGTGGTCCAGGCCCGCGCGGTGGCCTCGTTCGCCCTCGGGTACGCCGCCGGCCGTCCCCTGGTGGTGGCCGGCGACCTGAACACCGAACCCGGTGCTCCCGGCTTCGCCGAGTTCACCCGCGCCGGCCTGGTGGACGCGCTGGCGGCGGCCCGGCCGTTGCCGACCAGCCCGGCCGACGACCCGCGCGAGCAGATCGACCACGTCCTCGTCTCGCCCGGGCTCACCGGCGCCGACGTCGTCGCGCCGCGCGGCACCGCCAGCGACCACCTGCCGGTCGCGGTGACCCTGACCCTGCCGCCGGCCTGACCGGGACAGGGGACCCCGCCGGTCTCAGAGCCGGTCGGCGGCGACCAGCCGGTCGGCGGCGAAGGCGAGCAGCCAGCCGCCGCCCTTCGGGGTGGTGAAGTCGCCGGTCCGCCCGGCCAACCGCTCCAGCGCGCCCGGGATCACCTTGCCCTGGCTGCACACCGCGACCGGTTCGCCGGCGGCGGCCAGCTCCGCCAGCCGGCCGGCGACCGCCAGCGCGCACTCGTCGCCGAGCTGGCCCGGCCGCGGCTCGTCCAGGTCGCCGTCCACCTCGATCGGCAGGTCGAGCAGGGCCGCCGCCGGGTCGAGGGTCTGCACGCAGCGGCGCGCCGAGGCGGACAGCAGCCGGGTGGGTCGGACCAGCGCCACCAGCGGGGCCAGCCGCTCGGCCTGGGCCCGGCCGGTCACGTCCAGCGGGCGCCCGTCGTCCGGACCGGACCAGGTGGCGCGCTTGCCGGCGCGGGCGTGCCGGACCAGCGCGATCGTCCCGGTGACCGGGGGCAGCGCGGCGAACGCGGCCAGCACCTCCGCGTCGTGCGGGTAGCTGACCAGCCGGATCGCCTCGTCGACGGCGAGCCAGCGCACGTCGTCGACCTCGGTGCCGGGCTGGAAGCCGCCCTGGCCCACCGCCCGCATCGACCAGTAGTCCACCACCTTCGGCCGACCCTCGCTGCGGTAGCGCACCGTGGGGAGCCGGACCTGCGGCACGGCCCGTACGTCGGTCTCCTCGGCCACCTCGCGGACGGCGGCCAGCAGCGGGTGCTCGCCGGGCTCCAGCTTGCCCTTCGGCAGCGACCAGTCGCCGTAGCGGGGCCGGTGCACCAGACAGACCCGGGGGCGACCGTCGGCGTCCGGTTGCCAGGCGACTCCACCGGCCGCCCGGATGTCGA
Source organism: Micromonospora sp. U56 (assembly GCF_018070095.1). Taxonomy (NCBI): domain Bacteria; kingdom Bacillati; phylum Actinomycetota; class Actinomycetes; order Micromonosporales; family Micromonosporaceae; genus Micromonospora; species Micromonospora sp. U56. The sequence continues at coordinate 2,337 of NZ_JAGPYL010000162.1, read as the reverse complement.
CCGGTTGCTCCTGCGCCATCTGATCACCCTACGTCCGGGCGACCCGCCGTACGGGCCGCTCAGCTTCGTCCGACGGCACAGCGCCGCGCGCCCGAACCGTGACGGCGGGCGGGCGGCGCCGGGCCGTCCCGGTCAGCCGGCGGTGCCGCCCACCCGGCGCAGCAGCAGCTCCTGCACGTCCGTCAGCGGGTCCTCCGGGGTGCCGGCGCGGCGGGTCCAGGTGCCGTCGCCGGCCAGCTCGAACGAGTCCACCTCGGGGCTGAACGCGGCGCTCAGCACGTGGTCGAGTTCGGCCCGGGCGACCGGGTCGCTGACCTGCACCAGGGCCTCCACCCGCCGGTCCAGGTTGCGGTGCATCAGGTCGGCCGAGCCCATCCAGAACTCGGCGTCGCCGTTGTTGCCGAACCGGAAGATCCGCGAGTGCTCCAGGAACCGGCCGAGGATCGAGCGGACCCGGATGTTGTCCGACAGCCCCGGCACCCCCGGCCGCAGCGTGCACATGCCCCGGATCAGCAGGTCGACGTGGACGCCGGCCCGGGACGCCCGGTAGAGCGCGTCGGTTATCTCCTCGTCGACCAGCGCGTTCACCTTGAACTGCACCAGCCCGGGCATGCCGAGGCGGACGTGGTGGATCTCCCGCTCGATCCGCTCGATCAGGCCGCTGCGGATCCCCTGCGGCGCCACCAGCAGCCGCCGGTACGCGGTCTGCCGGCTGTAGCCGGTGAGCACGTTGAACAGGTCGGTCAGGTCGGCGCCGATCTCCGGGTCGGCGGTGAGCACGCCGAAGTCCTCGTAGAGCCGGGCGGTCTTCGGGTGGTAGTTGCCGGTGCCGATGTGGCAGTAGCGGCGGATCTGGTTGCCCTCCTGGCGTACCACCAGGGCGGTCTTGCAGTGCGTCTTGAGCCCCACCAGGCCGTAGACGACGTGGCAGCCGGCCCGTTCCAGGGTGCGCGCCCAGCCGATGTTGGCCACCTCGTCGAAGCGCGCCTTGACCTCCACCAGCACCACCACCTGCTTGCCGGCGGCGGCCGCGTCGACCAGCGCGTCGACGATGGGGGAGTCGCCGCTGGTGCGGTACAGGGTCTGCTTGATGGCGAGCACGTTCGGGTCGGCGGCGGCCTGCTCGACGAAGCGCTGCACGCTGGTGGCGAACGAGTGGTACGGGTGGTGCACCAGCACGTCCCCGTCCCGCAGCGTGGCGAAGACGCTGCGCGGCACCTCGCCCTCGGCGAGCCGGGGGTGGGTGGCCGGCACGAACGGCGGGTCCTTCAGGTCGGGGCGGTCGGCCTCGCCGTAGAGCTGCCAGAGCGCCGAGAGGTCCAGCAGCCCGGGTACCCGGAGCACGTCGTGCCCGTCCATGTCGAGTTCCCGGACGAGCAGCTCCAGCATGTGGTCGGAGATGCTGGCGGCGACCTCCAGGCGTACCGGCGGGCCGAAGCGGCGGCGGGCCAGCTCCCGCTCCAGCGCCTGGAGCAGGTCCTCGTCGCGGTCCTCGTCGACCTCCACCTCGGCGTTGCGGGTGACCCGGAACAGGTGGCACTCGACCACCTGCATGCCGGAGAAGAGCTGGCTCAGGTGCACCGAGATGAGTTCCTCGACCGGCAGCATCCGCAGCCCGGGCTGTTCCCGGGCGACCCGGACGAAGCGTGGCACGTTGTTGGGCACCTTCACCCGGGCGAACAGCTCGGAGCCGCCGTCCGGGTCGCGGACCGCCACCGCCAGGTTCAGCGACCGGCCGGAGATGTACGGGAACGGGTGCGCCGGGTCGACGGCGAGCGGGGTGAGCACCGGGAAGATGTGCTCACGGAAGTAGGTGCGCAGTCGCTCCCGCTCGGGGTCGTCCAGCTCCGCCCAACGCAGGATGCGGACGTCCTCGGCGGCCAGTTTGGGCAGCACGTCCTCGACGAAGCAGGCGGCGTGCCGGCCGACCAGTTCGGCGGTCTTCTCGGTGATCAGCTCCAGCTGGGTGCGCAGCGGCAGCCGGTCGCCGCCGCGTACGGGAAGGCCGGCGGAGAGGCGACGCTTCAACCCGGCCACCCGCACCATGAAGAACTCGTCGAGGTTGCTGGCGAAGATGGCCAGGAACTTGGCCCGCTCCAGCAGCGGGGTGCGCGGGTCCTCGGCGAGCGCCAGCACCCGGGCGTTGAAGTCCAGCCAGGAGAGCTCCCGGTTGAGGAACCGGTCCTCGGGCAGCGGCGCGACGGCCGGCGGCTCGCCGTCCGGACCGGTCGGCGGGGTGGGCCGCTCGCCCGGGTCGAGCACCTCCTCCAGCCCGGCGGAGGCCCCGGCGGCGCTGGCGCCGGGGGAGTCGGGTGCGGTGGCGACGGTCTCCTCGGG
>NZ_JAGPYL010000161.1:0-12469 GCF_018070095.1 Micromonospora sp. U56 | reverse complement strand
ATCTGGGCGTACGAGATCAAGGGCGGCCAGATCACGCCTCAGCAGGAGATCAACCTCAGCTGAGCCGAAATCCGTAGTGGGGGCGGGGGGGGGGGGGGCCCCACCGCGACACCGGCGCGGCCGGAGGGTGGGCCGTGCGGTGTCACCTTTCACAGTCTGGTGATGAACCCACTACGTTCGGAAGGGTTTGCGCCCGTACCCGGAGGTGTCGTGTGCTCCGGGCCCGGCCGGGTGGCGTGGCGTTGGAGTCGATCATCGGGGCGCTCGAGGGCGGCTGGGATGGCGGACGGGCGGATGACGGCGACTGCCTTCCTGGTCGCCGAGCTGCGCCGGGCGCGGATGCGTCGGGGGTGGAGCCAGGACGAGTTGGCCAAGGCGGTCAGCTACTCGGCGTCGATGGTGAGCGCGGTCGAGCTGGGCCAGCAGCAACCCACGGCCAAGTACCTGGAGTTGGTCGACAAGGCCCTGGACACGGGTGGCCGCTTCGGCCGGATGCTCACCGAACTGGTCAGCCTGGACAAGGCGCAGGTGTGGCTACGCGGTTGGCGCGCGATTCTTGCGGAAGCGCAGGTGATGCGATGGTACGAACCGCGCTATGTGCCGGGCCTCTTCCAGACCGAAGGCTACGCACGAGCGGTCTTCGAGGCCGGCGACCTGCTCAGCCAGGACGAGGTGGAAGGGCGGCTCACCGAGCGGATGGACAGCCAGGGCTGCCTGGGCGGCGAGCGGACGATCAAGCTGGTGGCGGTGCTCGACGAGACCGTGCCGCGCCGCTGCGTGGGCGGCCACAAGACGATGTCGGAGCAGGCCCTGCACCTGGCGCGGATCGCAAGCGAGCACCCGCACGTCCGGCTGCATCTCGTGCCACGTTCCGCAGGCGAGTATCCCGGACTAGGTGGACCCTTCATCCTGGCCTCGATGCCCGATGGGAGCGAACTGGGCGTCATCAGTGGACAGGGTCGTGGTGAGGAGCTGCACCAGCCGGCCGATCTGCGGCGGCTCCAACAGGTCTGGGAAGTTAGCCTGGGAGAGGCCCTGCCGCAGCAGGAGTCGATCGAGCTGTTGAGGGAGATAGCCGAGTCATGGAACTGACCGGTGCCCGATGGCGAAAGAGCACCAAGAGCGATCAGGCGACCCAGTGTGTCGAGGTGGCGCTCAACCTGCCGGGCGTCGTCGGGGTGCGGGACAGCAAGGATCCTGCCGGTCCGGTGCTCACCTTCGACCCGTACGCGTGGCGGGCCTTCGTGGCCGGGCCGCCGCGCTGAAGCGGCCGGGGCAAGCCGCTGACGTTCAAGGACACCCCTTGTCGATCTTGCAGGTGATCTCAGGAACAGACAAACGTCTACTCAGGACGCCACGAGATGATGTCGACCCCGTCGGCCTGCGGCGCGTACTGCACCTCAGTCAGCCTCCCCGTCTTGGGCACCTCGAAGTCCAGCCACCCGCGAATGCAGCTACCGACCTTGATGCGCCGCCCTTCGGGGTACTCCGGATTCATAGCTGCGCCGCCGCTGCTCCCGGTCGACTGGAAGGCGCTGTTGCCGAACTTCAGGGTCCACGGGTAACCACTGAGTTCGATACTTCCGGTCCCGGCCGGGAGTCGCTTGAGGCAGTACTTGATGTCGAGCGCGCCGTAGACGGTCCCATCGTCGTCCGTCGAGCCGAACTTGGTGGCGTTGTGCTTGTAGCCGTAGACCGTCACCGTTGCGTATCTATCTTCGGGAAAGGTGAAGGTCTGCCCGAACTTCATCGTGCCTGGGTCCGGGCTCGGGCTCGGGCTCGCCGGGGCACTGGTGGCCGCCGCCGTCGGCGGTGCCTTCGCTTCCGGGCTGCCGCCGCATGCGGGCAGGGTCAAGCCGGCGAGCAGACAGGCCAAGTAGCCGGCGATCTTCTTCGCGCCCACGCAGGACACCTCTCATTGATGGGAATTGACTTATCGGAGCCCCCGCGAGGGGAAGGTCAAGTGCACCACCACTCGTCCTTCAGTCGCCGTCCGGCGTGTGGCAAGTGGCAACGTACAGCCACCGTCAAATTGCCCCGACCCTGGGAGGTAGACCCATCGTGGCCGGCCCGGCCGGGCCCGGAAGGCGCGGCCGGGCCCGCGGTCACTCGGTCGCCTCACCCGACTCCGACTGCTCGCCCACGACGTCCTCGACGTCGAGCACGTCGACCGGAATGCCAGGCTCGGTGGGGGCGGGACCGGTCGCATCCCCGCCGGCGCGCTTCTCGACGTGGGACAACTCGTAGCCCTGCTCTTCAAGGAAGTGCAGGTAGCGGGCGGTCGCGTCGTTGACGCTGCGCCAGGACTGCCGGCTCAGTGAGTTCTCGTAGGCGGCCAGGATCACGCCAAGGGCGATCATCGGGGCGCGCGATTCCTTGGCCCGGTCCACCATGTCGGTCAGAGCGGTGTTGCGCTGGCCATAGCTGGGGATGCCTTCCTGACCCAGGCCGAACAGTTCGCTGGCCAGCCTGTTGCCGTGCGTCAGCCCGTCAGTGATGGGGTAGTCGGCGCGGGCCAGGCTGCCGGCGATAAACGTGGCGGCGGCCTTGGGGGGCGGCGGGTCGGGTCATGAAGGTCAGCAGCCATTCCCGGCGGATGATCTGCACGCTGTCCCAGTCCTTGTTCGACTGGATCACGTCCCTCCGTTCGGCTGCGGCGGCCTCTCGCTCCTCGGCGTACATGTCGGCCGCTCGCTTGCGTCCGGGGTTGCTGCTGTAGCGGTCGACACTCCCCTGCTCCTGCCGCTCGGTGCAGGAGTGGACGACCACCCAGATGTGGACCCTCTCGGGTCGGCACGGCTCCCGACGCGGCCCGCGGGGCATCGCCCTCGTCGTCCCAACCTCCTTCGGTCCACTCGTCGTCCCAGCCGGGATCGGCCTCGTCCCCGGCGGCAGAGTCGGTCGCCGTAACGGGCTGGCCGGTGGCAACCTCGCGCGTCTCCCACCCGTCCTCGAGATAGGCAGCATGTCCGGGGGAGTCGGCGTGACTCTGCTCGTTGAGTACGGTGCCCTCCTGGGCCAGGCGGTCGAGACGCTTGACGCTGACGTCGTCCCACCGAGGCTTCTCGATCAGCCGAACCCCGCCGGCCTTGAGTGCCTCCGCGGCAACCTGCCAACTCGCGGCCCCTGACCTGACCCGGCGTCGGCCGGGCTGCCCATGATCGGGTAGCGATTTCCGGCATCCGGCGCGGCGTGTCGTCTCGGAAATCGCCACCCGATCATGGGGCTGCCCGCGCGGCGGCGCGGGATATCGGTCGACCGGTTCGGGTGCGGCGCGGCATCATCCCGGCATGACCGCTGACGTGCTGCTGGAGACCGAGCGGCTGCGGCTGCGCCGGTTCACCCCGGACGACGTGGACCACCTCGTCGAGCTGGACAGTGACCCGGAGGTCATGCGCTTACTGACCGGTGGCCGGCCGACCCCGCGCGCCACCGTGCGCGACGAGCAGGTGCCCCGGCTGCTGCGCCAGTACGACGAGCACCCCGGGCTGGGGCGTTGGGCGGCGGAGGACCGGGGGAGCGGCGACTTCCTGGGCTGGTTCGCGCTCGACCCGTCCGACGACGGTAAGGAGGCGGAGCTGGGCTACCGGCTGCGCCGTGCCGCGTGGGGGCGCGGCCTGGCCACCGAGGGCTCCCGGGCGCTGATCCGGTACGCCTTCACCGAGCTGGACGTCCGGCGCGTCTGGGCCGAGACGATGGCGGTGAACACCCGCTCCCGGCAGGTGATGGCGAAGTCCGGCCTGCGGTACGTGCGCACCTTCCACCTGCACTTCGACGACCCGGCCCCGGGGACCGAGCACGGCGAGGTGGAGTACGAGCTGCTCAGGAGCGAGTGGCCGCCTTCCGCGCCCGGTACGCGCTGACCGCGGCCCGGTTGCCGCAGCCCGCCTCGCAGAACCGGCGGGACCGGTTCTTCGACAGGTCGACCAGCACGTTCTCGCAGTCCGGGTGGGCGCAGATCCGCAGCCGGCCCAGCTCGCCGGCGCGGACCAGGTCGGCCAGGGCCATCGCCGCCTCGACCGCCATCCGGGTGGCCAGCGGCGCGTCCCGGGGCACCGCGTGCAGGTGGTACGGCTCGTCGTCGTGCCGGATGAGCTGGGGCAGCGCGTGGGACTCGCGGAGCAGCTCGTTGACGACGGCGACGATCTCGTCGACGTCGGCGTGCCAGATCCGGCGCAGCCGGGGGCGCAGGTCGCGTACCGCCCGCAGCTCGGCCTCGGTGTGTTCGTGCCGGCCGGTCCAGCCGTAGGTGACGACGAACCGGTCCAGCGCCGCGACGTCGGGCAGCCCCTCGTCCGCCGGGTCGTCGGTGTTGACCAGGGCGGTCGCGGCGATCAACCCAGATTCGGTGTCATGGGCAAAAAGCAACTTGACTCCTGTCAGAGTCGGCCGTTAGCGTCACCAGCATAGGCGTTGTTCGGTCATGACAACTACCGGCGAGGAGAGCCCGATGCACGAACGATCCGCCGGCGCGGGCCTGGGGCTGGCCCTGCTGTCAGCCGTCACCTTCGCCACCTCGGGCACCTTCGCCCGCTCCCTGATCGACGCCGGCTGGTCGGCCGAGGCGGTCGTCGTCGCCCGGGTCGGGATCGCCGCCCTGGTGCTGGCGGTGCCGGCCGTGCTCTCGCTGCGCGGCAAGGGTGCCGTGCTGCGTCGCACCCTCGGCCCGGTGAGCGTCTTCGGCCTGCTCGGCGTCGCCACCGCCCAGGCGTGCTTCTTCAACGCCGTCCGCTACCTGCCGGTCGGCGTGGCCCTGCTGCTGGAGTACCTCGGCATCATCCTGGTGGTGGCCTGGATGTGGCTGGTGCACGGACAGCGCCCCCGACGGCTTACCGTGGTCGGCTCGGTCGCCGCGCTGGCCGGCCTGGCCTTCGTGCTCGACCTGACCGGCACCGGGCGCCTCGAACCGGTGGGTGTGCTCTGGGGGCTCGGTGCCGGGGTGGGGCTGGCCGGCTACTTCGTACTCGCCGCCCGGGTCGACCCCGCGCTGCCGTCGGTCGCCATGGCCAGCGGCGGCATGGCGATCGGCGCCGCGGTCCTCGCCCTGCTCGGGCTGGTCGGGCTGCTGCCGCTGCGGGCCACCTTCGGCGACGTCGACTTCGCCGGGCAGCGCACCAGCTGGCTGGTCCCGATCGTCGGGCTGTCGCTGGTCGCCGCGGTGATCGCGTACCAGGCCGGTATCGCGGCGACGCGGATCCTCGGCGCCCGGCTCTCGTCCTTCGTCGGGCTGACCGAGGTGATGTTCGCGGTGCTCATCGCCTGGCTGGTGCTGGGCGAACTGCCCACCGTGGTGCAGCTGCTCGGCGGCGCGCTGATCGTCGCCGGGGTGGCACTGGTCCGCCTCGACGAGTTGCGCGGCGACCGGGTGGAACGGTCGGACACCCCGGCCGAGGAACCCGCCCTGACGTGAGATGGTCGGTGCCGTGCTGACCGTGCTGGTGTTCGACGCCGACGAGACCCTGCTCGACCTGCGCCCGGCGGTCACCGGCGGCCTGGTGGCCGTACTCGAAGAAATGCGGCTGCTGACCCCGGCGGCGGCCGAGGTGTCGCTCGCGGACCTGGAGTCGGACTGGGGCGCGGTCTTCGGTGCGATGAGCGCGGCCCCGGTGCAGGAGATCCGGCGGGCCGCGCTGGCCCGCTCGCTGGCGCGGGCCGGCCTGGCGGAGCGCCTCGACGAGCTGGCGGCGCTCTTCTTCGCCCGGCGGTTCGCGCTGACCCGGCCCTACCCCGACGTGCTTCCCGCGCTGGCCACCCTGCGCCGCCGGTTCCGGCTGGGCTACGCCACCAACGGCAACAGCCGCGCCGAACGCTGCGGGCTCGCCGGCGAGTTCGCCTTCGAGCGGTACGCGCACGACGACGGCCTGCCAAAGAAGCCCGACCCCGGGTTCTACGCGGCGGTGATCGAGGCCGCGGGCGTGCCGGCGGAGCAGATCGCGTACGTCGGGGACTCGCCCGCCCACGACGTGGTCGGCCCGCAGCGCGCCGGCCTGCGCGGGATCTGGCTCAACCGGCTCGGCCTGCCCTGCCCGCCGGGGGTACGACCCGACGCCGAGATCGCCGGCCTGGCCGCGCTCCCGGCCGCGCTGGCCGCCCTCCAGCCGGTCAAAGCCGGATAATCGTCGCCCCGCCTCCTGCCGGCCCCGTTGCGGCGTGGTGTCCGGACGAGTGGAAGGCGCGACACGCCGCAAACGGTGGCGCGGTCACCGCCGCCAGCCCCGGGCGGCGAGGGCGGTCCGGATCTCACCGAGGAGCGCCGGGAAGTCGTTGCGGAAGCGGCGGCTCGTCACGTGCAGCACGATCCAGCCGGCGGCCACCAACTGGTTGAGGCGTCGTCGGTCGCGGTGCAGTTGGTCGGGGTCGGCGTGCCACTGGCCGTCGTACTCCACCGCCACCCGGAACTCCGGCCAGGCCAGGTCGGGATGCAGCACCAGGCCGGACGGTAACCGGACCGGGTGCTGGGCGACGGGCCGGGGCAGGCCGCCGAGGACCAGGCGTACCCGCAGGTGGGACTCCGGCGGCGACTGCGCTCCCGGGTCGGCCAGATCGAAGACTCGGGCGGCGCGTCGACCGCCCGGGCGGTGGGCCTGCCGGCTGGCAGTCTCGGCGAGGGCGTCCCGGGAGGTCAGGCCCATACCGAGCAGAGCGTCGACGATGCCGACCGCCCGGACGGGCTCCAGCCAGGCGGCCGTCTCCCACGCGGCCTGCGCCGGGTCCGACCGGGGGAGGGCCGCAGCGGTCCGTGCCGCGCCGTCCACCCCGACCTGCCCGGACGGGATCACCCCGTCGCTGGTGTGCACCCGGATGCCGCCGACGGAGTTGAGGCGGACGGTTCGGGGCACCCGAACGTGCACGACGTCGCCGAATCCGGCGGCATGGACGACGCCGTGCAGGAATGCCGCGGACGGGCCGGCGATCACCGCCTCGGGCGGCAGGCGGAGCACGGTCGCCTGGCAGGCCAGCGCGTGGTCCCGGTCCAGGCGGGCGTCGGCGTAGACGTCCTGGCGGACCCGGATCCAGGAGGCGCCGCGGAGCTGGTGCCGGGTCAGCAGGCCACGCCGTACCGCTTCCGAGCCGCGGAAGACCCGCCAGGCGAGCGCGGACGGGCGGTGAGGTGATGGAGGCATGACAAGGAGCGTCGCCGTCGCCGCTCCTACTTCGACACCGCTGTGGACAACCACGGTCGGCCGGGTACGCCCGCCCTGTGGACAACGCCCGCCAGCGCCGCACCCTGTGGTAGACGTCCCCCTGCTCCCTGGCCGTCCGGTTGCCGGCCGTTCCGCCGCTTCGGCCGAGATCGACTCCGTTTCGCCGACATGGCGGGGACTCGTCACGTTCGACACTGCCAGCTCGGCGAACTGGAGTCGACCTTGCGGAGGGGGCCGAGGGTCGGCGGGGTCAGGAGAGGGCGGCGGCGATCGACTGGGCGGCGGCGAGCACCTGCGCGCCGACGGTGTCAGGGTCCAGCGGGGCCAGCGCCACCACCCCGACGCTCGCCTCCAGACCCGGCACCCCGAGCACCGGCGCCGCCACCCCGTACGCCCCGGGTTGGAGTTCCCCGACGGTGCTCACCGGGTCGGCCACTCCCGACCGGCCGGCGAGGATGGCCAGGCCGGCCGCCCCGCGCTCCAGCGGGTGCCGGGCACCCGTCCGGTACGCCACGTGGAACGACGTCCAGCTCGGCTCGACCACCGCCAGCGCCACCCCCTCGCCGCCCTCGACGACGGTGAGGTGCGCGGTCGCGCCGGCCTGCTCGGCCAGCCGGCGCAGCGCCGGCAGCGCTCCCTCGGCGAGCAGCGGCTGGGCCCGCCGGGCCAGGTGCAGCACGCCGGCGCCGAGGCGCAGCCGGCCGTCGCCGTCCCGGCGCAGCATCCCGTGCCCGGTCAGCGCCCCGACCAGCCGGTAGACGGCCGCCCGGCCGATGCCCAACCGGTTCGCCGCCTCCGTCACGGTCAGCCCGGCGGGAGCGTCGGCCACCAGGTGCAGCAGCCGCAGGCCGCGGTCCAGGGTCTGCGCCGTCTCCCCGGGCCGGACCGCCGCGTCCCCGGACTCGCCGGACCTCGCCGTCGTCTCCACAGCACGCAGCGTACGACCCGGCTCCGGGCGGCCCCGGAATGCGTGGACGGCTACCCTTGTACGGTGACGCTACGCCTGTATGACACCGCCACCCGATCGGTGCGGGACTTCGTCCCGCGGGAAGCCGGCAAGGTGGGGGTCTACCTGTGTGGTCTCACCCTCCAGGCCCCGCCGCACATCGGCCACCTTCGCTCCGGCGTCAACTACGACGTGCTGCGCCGCTGGCTGCTCACCGCCGGTTACGAGGTCAACTTCATCCGCAACGTGACCGACATCGACGACAAGATCCTGGTCAAGGCGATGGAGCAGGGCCGCCCGTTCTGGTCCATCGCGTACGCCAACCAGCTGATCCTGGCCGAGTCGTACCGGGCGCTGAACGTGCTGCCGCCGACCTACGAGCCGCGCGCCACCGGGCACATCCCGGAGATGCACCAGCTGATCGCCGAGCTGATCGAGACCGGGCACGCCTACCCGGCCACCGACGGCTCCGGCGACGTCTACTTCGACGTGGCCTCCTGGCCGGCGTACGGGTCGCTGTCCGGGCAGTCGCCCGACGACATGCAGTCCGCCGGGGACGCCCCCGAGCGCGGCAAGCGCGACCCGCGCGACTTCGCGCTCTGGAAGGGCGCCAAGCCGGACGAGCCGGCCGACGCCTACTGGCCGTCGCCGTGGGGCCGGGGCCGCCCCGGCTGGCACATCGAGTGCTCGGCGATGTGCTGGCGCTACCTGGGTGCCGAGTTCGACATCCACGGCGGCGGGCTGGACCTGACGTTCCCGCACCACGAGAACGAGATCGCCCAGTCCCAGGCCGCCGGGCTGCCCTTCGCCCGGTACTGGGTGCACCACGGCCTGCTCAGCATCGGCGGCGCCAAGATGGGCAAGTCGCTCGGCAACGCCCTCGACCTGACGTACGTCGACTCGCTCGGGGTGCGCCCGGTGGAGCTGCGCTACTACTACGTCGCCGCGCACTACCGCTCCCGGATCGACTACTCCGAGGACGCGCTGCGCGAGGCCGCGGTGGCGTACCGGCGGATCGAGGGCTTCGTCCAGCGGGCCGCCGAGCGGGTCGGCGGCGGGCAGCTCGGCGAGCTGCCGATCGACTTCGTCGCGGCGATGGACGACGACCTGAACACCTCCGCCGCCCTCGCGGTGCTGCACGAGGTGGTCCGGGACGGCAACACCGCGCTGACCGCCGGCGACGATGTGACCGTCCGCACGACCCTGGCCTCCACTCGCGCCATGCTGGATATCCTGGGGGTTGACCCGCTGGACCCGGCGTGGACCGGCGGCGACCGTGCCGACGACCTGCGCGGCGTGGTCGACTCCCTGGTCGCGCTGGCCCTGGAGCAGCGTGCCCAGGCCCGCGGCCGCAAGGACTGGGCCGCCGCCGACGCCGTACGCGACCAGCTCAAGCAGGCCGGCGTGGTGGTGGAGGACACCCCCCAGGGCCCCCGTTGGACTATTGGAGAGCAGGACTGATGGCCGGCAACTCACAGCGCCGTGGCCGGCGACTGACGCCGAAGGCGGGCGCCCCGAAGGGCACCGGCGGCAAGGGCAAGGACGCTCTGGCCGGCCGGGGCAGGACCCTGCCCGCCGACGAGCGGCCCTGGCACAAGGCGTACTCGGGCACCGAGAAGCTGCCGCAGCGCACCGCCTGGAAGCAGGACAAGGAGCGCCGCGCGGCGGCCGAGGAGGGGCGCGCCCCCAAGATCGGTCAGCCGGGCAGCAAGGACACCACCTGGGGTCGCGGCGGTGGCCGGGGGGCTCCGGCGGCCCGTGGCACGGGCGGCCGGGGCGGTAAGCCCACCGGTCGCTCCGGCCCCCGGGTCGCGCCGGGCCGCAAGTCCAACCCGTCGAAGGACACCCCGGAGCTGCTGGTCGGCCGCAACCCGGTGCTGGAGTCGCTGCGCGCGCAGGTGCCGGCGACCGCGCTCTACACCGCGCAGGGCATCGACGCCGACGACCGGGTCAACGAGATCATCCGCACCGCCGCCGACCGGGGCATCGCCATCCTGGAGATCAGCCGCGCCGAACTGGACCGGATGACCGGCGGGGTGCTGCACCAGGGCGTCGGCCTCCAGGTGCCGCCGTTCGCCTACGAGCCCTTCGAAGACCTGATCGCCGCGTCGGTGGAGCACACCGCTCCGCTGCTGGTGGCGCTGGACGGGGTCACCGACCCGCGCAACCTGGGCGCGGTGATCCGGTCCGCCGCCGCGTTCGGCGCGCAGGGTGTCTTCGTACCCGAGCGGCGGGCCGCCGGAATCACCGCGACCGCCTGGCGGACCAGCGCCGGCGCGGCCGCGCGGGTGCCGGTCGCCCAGGTCACCAACCTGACCCGGGCGCTGAAGGCCTGCCAGGACGCCGGCTTCATGGTGGTCGGCCTGGACGCCGACGGCGAAACCGACCTGTACGACCTGGAGGCCGCCGTCGGCCCGCTGGTCGTGGTGGTCGGCTCGGAGGGGCGCGGGCTGTCCCGGCTGGTCGGCGAGACCTGCGACCTGACCGTCAGCATCCCGATGATCTCCGACGTGGAGTCGCTGAACGCCAGCGTCGCCGCCGCGGTCACCCTCGCCGAGGTGGCCCGGCGCCGCGCCGCCGAGGTCTGACCCACCCGCGCACGCGCAGACGAGAAGGGGCGGCCCGCCGACAGCGGACCGCCCCTTTCGCGTACGTCAGTGCAGCCGGTACGTCAGATCCGCAGGCCGGTGACGGCGTGGAAGACGTGGCTGCGGCCGGTGCGCGGCTTGACGAACACGGTGTCACCCATGTTCGGCATGGTGCGCCGGTCGGTGCGGACGACGAAGCGCTCGTTCGCACCCTCGAGCGCGGCGTGCCCGTAGACGTTGGCGTCCGAGCCGAGGTCCTCGACCAGCTCGACCACGACCGGCATGCCGCCCTCGGTCGGGCTGACCAGGTCGCAGTCCTCCGGGCGGAAGCCGACGGTCACCTTGCCGGCGCCACCCTCCTCCTTGGCCGCGGCGATCTGCTCACGGGTGAGCGGGATGTGCAGGTCGGCGAAGGCGGCGCCCTGCTCGTTCAGCGGCACGGTCTTGATGTTCATGGCGGGGGAGCCCATGAAGCCGGCGACGAAGACGTTGGCCGGAGTGTCGTACAGCGCACGGGGGGTGTCCACCTGCTGGAGCACGCCGTCGAGCATGACCGCCACCCGGTGACCCATCGTCATCGCCTCGACCTGGTCGTGCGTGACGTAGACCGTGGTGATGCCGAGCTTGGCCTGCAGCGAGGCGATCTGGGTACGGGTCTGCACCCGGAGCTTGGCGTCGAGGTTCGACAGCGGCTCGTCCATGAGGAAGACCTGCGGCTCGCGGACGATCGCGCGGCCCATGGCCACCCGCTGGCGCTGGCCACCGGAGAGCGCCTTCGGCTTGCGGTTGAGGAACTCCTCCAGCTGGAGCAGCCCCGCCGCCTCCTTGACCCGCCGGTCGATCTCGTCCTTGGAGGTCTTGCGCAGCTTCAGCGCGAACGCCATGTTCTCGTACACCGACATGTGCGGGTAGAGGGCGTAGTTCTGGAAGACCATCGCGATGTCGCGGGCCTTCGGCGGCAGGTGGGTGACGTCCCGGTCGTCGATGTAGATCGCGCCGTCGTCGACGTCCTCGAGGCCGGCGAGCATCCGCAGGCTGGTGGACTTGCCGCAACCCGACGGGCCGACCAGGACGAGGAACTCCCCGTCGCCGATCTGGAGGTCGAGCTGGTTGACCGCGGGGCGTTCGGTGCCCGGGTAGATCCGGGACGCCTTCGCGTACGTGACCGTAGCCATGGTGGTGCGCTTCCTTTCACCGGCAGGAACGTGCCGGACGATCCGAGTGAAGGAGCCACCGGCACCCTCGGTGCCGGTCCTCGGGCGACGTCCCCTGCGGCCGGAGCCGATCGGGGTGTCGTCCGTGTCACTGCACGGTAAACGGCTTTCCCCACCCTGCCAAGACAGGGGACAGCGGGTGGGACGGACCGCATACGCATTCCGGTCAGTCAGGCACGGCCGGGCATCAATCGGCACAGGCGGCCGCGCGGGCCACGGCGATGCGTCGGCCCCAGGGGGTCGGGAAATTGACGTTTTCCGTGCTCGGGACACCTGCCGAGCGGGATTTCCGGACACCAGTCGCTATGCTGACGTCGACACACGCGCCCCTGTAGCTCAGCTGGCCAGAGCACTCGCCTTGTAAGCGAGATGTCGCCGGTTCGATCCCGGCCGGGGGCTCCAATTCCACCAGGCAGGTTCCACCGGGCGCTGCCGCGCGTCGACCGGTTGACAGACATCCCATGAGCGGAGCGGTCAAGCTGCGGCGGTTTGGTCGTGCGCTTCGCGGTGGTGCCAGGCGGTGGCCTCGTCGTAGGGGGTGCGGGTTTTGAGGCAGCCGTGGAGGATGCCGACGAG
>NZ_JAGPYL010000160.1:0-12666 GCF_018070095.1 Micromonospora sp. U56 | reverse complement strand
GGGGCCGTCCCGGCGGCGGCGTCTACGGCGGCGGCCGGCCGGCCGGCGGCGGTGTCTACGGTGGCGGCCCGACGGGTGCTCCCCAGGGCGGCGGCGGCCCGCGTGGCGGCGGCCCGCGTGGCGGTGGCCCGGGTGGCCCGCCCGGCGGCGTGCCGAACGGCGGCGGACCCCGCGGCGGCGGCGACCCACGAGGTGGCGGCGTCTACGGCGGCGGCGGACGCGCGGAACCCCCGCGTCGCCACCCCCGGGACCCGCGCTCCGGCCCGCGCCACGACGACGGGTACGACGACCGGCGGGGCGGCCAGTACGGGTACGGACAGCCGCCCGGCCGGGGCGAGCGTTACTGAGACGAGCAGCACCGCGCTGACGTGACCGGCCGGCCACGCCGGCAGGTGGCCTGACGCGACGACGGGTGGCAGCCCCTGGGGGCGGCCATCCGTCGGGTGCGTGTGGGGTCAGATCCGGCGCAGCACCGCGACGACCCGGCCCATGATGGTCGCGTCGTCGCCGGGAATCGGGTCGAAGGCCGGGTTCTGCGGCATCAGCCAGACGTGCCCGTCCCGCCGCCGGTAGGTCTTGACGGTCGCCTCGCCGTCGAGCATGGCGGCCACGATCTCACCGGAGTCGGCGGTCGGCTGCTGCCGGACCACCACCCAGTCGCCGTCGCAGATCGCCGCGTCGAGCATCGAGTCGCCCTTGACCTGGAGCATGAAGACCTCGCCCTCGCCAACCAGCTCGCGCGGGAGGGGGAAGATGTCCTCCACCGCCTGCTCGGCCAGGATCGGCCCACCGGCGGCGATCCGGCCCAGCATCGGCACGTACGCCGGGGTGGGCCGCTGGGAGCGGCTCAGCTCGTCGTCGACGGCGTCGCTGGGGGCCCGGACGTCCACCGCGCGCGGCCGGTTGGGGTCGCGGCGCAGGAAACCCTTCTTCTCCAGCTCCTTGAGCTGGTAGGCGACGCTCGACGGGGAGACCAGGCCGACCGCCTCGCCGATCTCGCGCACGCTCGGCGGATAGCCCTGCCGCTCGACCCAGCTGCGGATGAACTCCAGGATCCGGCGCTGCCGGGCGGTGAGGTCGACCGTGGCCGGGTCGGGGAAGCTGCTGACCACCGGGGTGACCGCGCGCACGGCCGGCTGCCCGGTCCGACTGCGGGCGGGGCGGGGGCGCCGAGTGGCCGGCGGACCCGCCTCGGCGATCTGCTGCGGGTTCTTCGGCCGGCTGGCCCGGTCCTCGGTCACGTCCGTCCTCCCTGGTCGGCGCTGGGTGCCTTGGCGGCTCGTGGTGCGTGCGGTGTCGCGGGGCCGGGCCCGACGTCGTGCGACGCGCCCGGTTGTTCATGACCGTATAGGTGGGATCGGTCATTTTCAAACATCTGTACGACCTGCCGTCGGCGTGTCGGCGCGGTAATGCTGGAAACTCGAACGCGCGTTCTGATAAATGGTACGTCGTCGTCGAACTCCTGTTCGACTCGCCAGGCGCTTTCGCGATGGCCGTCCGTTTTCCGCGTCCCGGCCGGACGGGCGGTAACCTCCCGCGTGCCGTGCCGTTGGGGATGTCGGCGGGCGGCGTGCAGGTGGTTGTTCAGGTGACGCGCCGGACACGCCGCCAACTTGACCACTGCTCGTCGGCGGCATACGGTCGACCCCTAGATGTAGTAGTCACACGGGCGTAAGTTGCCTACAGGTTGGGTTCGACTACCGACCGCACTCCCGTACCGTCGACGACGGCGACGGCCACCGGCGGTGGCCCCGCCGGGCCGACGCGTGCCCGGAGACGGTCGGCGGGCGCCCACGGTCGATCAAGGAGGTCAGGCTATGCGGTGTCCGTACTGCCGACACGCCGACTCCCGGGTGGTCGACTCGCGGGAGGCCGACGACGGGCAGTTGATCCGTCGTCGCCGCTCCTGCCCGGAGTGCGGCAAGCGGTTCACCACGGTCGAGGAGGCCGTGCTCGCGGTGGTCAAGCGCAGCGGGGTGACCGAGCCGTTCAGCCGGACGAAGATCATCGGCGGGGTGCGCAAGGCGTGCCAGGGCCGGCCGGTCGACGAGGACTCGATCGCGCTGCTGGCGCAGAAGGTCGAGGAGACCGTGCGGGCGAAGGGGGCCGCCGAGATCCCGAGCCACGAGGTGGGGTTGGCGATCCTGGGCCCGCTACGGGACCTGGACGAGGTGGCCTACCTGCGCTTCGCCAGCGTCTACCGGTCCTTCGACTCGCTCGCCGACTTCGAGCGCGAGATCGAGACGCTGCGGGCCGCCGCGCGCGCCCGCGCCGACGCGGTCGAGGCCGCCGGCCGGACCAGTTGATTTTCGAGTTTCTGACAGATGAACGACGCGCGGTGGGTGACCGCGCAGACGAGGGGGCGGATGAGATGGCGGGGGACGGCGTGACAACCAGCCGGTCGCGGGCAGCGAAGAACGGCGCGGTGACCGGGCTCAAGGTGCAGCGGGTCTGGACGACCGAGGGCGTGCACCCCTACGACGAGGTGGCGTGGGAGCGCCGCGACGTCGTGATGACGAACTGGCGGGACGGCTCGATCAACTTCGAGCAGCGCGGGGTGGAGTTCCCCGAGTCCTGGAGCGTCAACGCGGCCAACATCGTGACCACCAAGTACTTCCGGGGCGCGGTGGGGACCCCGGAGCGCGAGTGGTCGCTCAAGCAGTTGATCGACCGGGTGGTCACCACGTACCGCAAGGCCGGCGAGGAGCACGGCTACTTCGCCACCGCGGCGGACGCCGAGGTCTTCGCGCACGAGCTGACCTGGATGCTGATGCACCAGGTGTTCAGCTTCAACTCCCCGGTCTGGTTCAACGTCGGCACCCCGTCGCCGCAGCAGGTCAGCGCCTGCTTCATCCTCGCGGTCGACGACTCGATGGACTCCATCCTGGACTGGTACAAGGAGGAGGGGCTGATCTTCAAGGGCGGCTCCGGCTCCGGCGTCAACCTGTCCCGGATCCGTTCCTCCCGCGAGCTGCTTTCGTCCGGCGGCACCGCCTCCGGCCCGGTCAGCTTCATGCGCGGCGCCGACGCCTCTGCCGGGACCATAAAGTCCGGTGGCGCCACCCGGCGCGCGGCCAAGATGGTCATCCTCGACGTGGACCACCCGGACATCGAGGAGTTCGTGGTCACCAAGGCGCGCGAGGAGGACAAGATCCGCGCGCTGCGGGACGCCGGCTTCGACATGGACCTGGGCGGCGCCGACATCGTCAGCGTGCAGTACCAGAACGCCAACAACTCGGTCCGGGTCTCCGACGAGTTCATGACCGCGGTGGAGAACGGCGGCGGCTTCGACCTGCGCGGCCGGCTCGACGGGCAGACCATCGAGACGATCGACGCCAAGAAGCTGTTCCGCACCATCTCCCAGGCCGCCTGGGAGTGCGCCGACCCCGGCCTGCAGTACGACGACACCATCAACGACTGGCACACCTGCCCGGAGACCGGGCGGATCACCGCGTCGAACCCGTGCTCGGAGTACCTGCACCTGGACAACTCCTCGTGCAACCTGGCCTCGCTCAACCTGATGAAGTTCCTCCGCGCCGACGGCGGCTTCGAGGTGGCGAAGTTCGTCCGCTCGGTCGAGTTCGTCATCACCGCGATGGACATCTCGATCTGCTTCGCCGACTTCCCGACCGAGAAGATCGGCGAGACCACCCGCGCCTACCGGCAGCTCGGCATCGGGTACGCCAACCTGGGTGCGCTGCTGATGGCGTCGGGCCTGCCGTACGACTCGGAGCAGGGCCGCTCGGTCGCCGCGGCGATCACCTCGCTGATGACCGGCACCGCGTACCGCCGCTCGGCCGAGCTGGCCGGCATCGTCGGCCCGTACGAGGGCTACGCCCGCAACGCCGAGCCGCACAAGCGGGTCATGCGCAAGCACGCCGCCGCCAACGACGCGATCAAGCCGGCCGGCACGGTCGCCACCGCGATCCAGCGGGAGGCCACCAAGCAGTGGACCGAGGGCAACAAGGTCGGTGACAAGTTCGGCTGGCGCAACTCGCAGGCCAGCGTGCTCGCCCCGACCGGCACCATCGGCCTGATGATGGACTGCGACACCACCGGCGTCGAGCCGGACCTGGCGCTGGTCAAGTTCAAGAAGCTGGTCGGCGGCGGCTCCATGCAGATCGTCAACCAGACCGTGCCGCGCGCCCTGCGCAGCCTCGGGTACCCCGAGGAGCAGGTCGAGGCGATCGTCGAGCACATCGCCGACCACGGCCACGTGGTGGACGCCCCCGGCCTCAAGCCGGAGCACTACCCGGTCTTCGACTGCGCGATGGGTGAGCGCTCCATCGCTCCGATGGGGCACGTGCGGATGATGGCGGCCGTCCAGCCGTTCATCTCCGGCGCCATCTCCAAGACGGTCAACATGCCGGAGCAGGCCACCGTCGAGGACGTCGAGAAGATCTACTTCGAGGGCTGGAAGCTCGGCCTCAAGGCCCTGGCGATCTACCGGGACAACTGCAAGGTCGGCCAGCCGCTGTCGGTGGCCAAGCCGAACAAGGTCGCCGAGTCGGCCCCGGCCGCCGTCGAGACCGCCGCCCCGGCGGTCGAGAAGGTCGTCGAGTACCGGCCGGTGCGCAAGCGGCTGCCGAAGAAGCGCCCGTCGGAGACGGTCAGCTTCTCCGTCGGCGGAGCCGAGGGCTACCTCACCGCGTCGTCCTACCCGGACGACGGCCTCGGCGAGGTCTTCCTCAAGATGTCGAAGCAGGGCTCGACCCTGGCCGGTGTGATGGACGCCTTCTCGGTGGCCATCTCGATCGGCCTCCAGTACGGCGTTCCGCTGGAGACGTTCGTCAGCAAGTTCACCAACATGCGCTTCGAGCCGGCCGGCATGACCGACGACCCGGACGTGCGGATGGCCGCCTCGGTGATGGACTACATCTTCCGTCGCCTGGCCCTGGACTTCCTGCCGTACGAGCGCCGCGCGGAACTGGGCATCTTCACCGCCCAGGAGCGGGCCGCCCAGCTGCGGGCCGAGGCCGAGGCGGAGAGCGCCGGCACCGATCTCACCGCGATGGCGTCCTCGGCTCCGGTCGAGTCGCCGGAGACGAAGACCGCTCCGGTCGCCCAGCCGGCCCAGGAGGTCGCCAACGTCGCCGCCGCCAAGCCGGCGCCGGCGGTGGGCTCCTCCACCGAGCTGCTGGAGGCGGTGATCGGCAAGGCGGCCGACGCGCCGCTCTGCTTCACCTGCGGCACGAAGATGCGCCCCGCCGGTAGCTGCTACGTCTGCGAGGGCTGCGGCTCCACCAGCGGCTGCAGCTGACGCCAGGCAGCTCATGCATGTCTCCGGTGAGTGACTTTTGAGAGGCGTCACCGGTTGACTTCTCGCCTGGTGGGCTCTACAACGGATGCCTCCCGCCCAGATTGGGCGGGAGGCATCTCGTCAATGGGCGTACGAGTGCAGCGGGGAAGGGTAGGCGTGCCGGCGAACGTTGTCCCGCCCCGTCGACCACGATGAGCTTGAGCCGGTGCTCGGCGGGCATCCGTCCAACGGGCCGTGCGAGACGCTGTAGAGCTGATGACGCCAGTGAATCAGCAGGGTCGCCACGGCCCTCGCGCTGGCTGCGCCGCAGGCACCAGCGTCGGCCCGTGATGGACAAGACCCTTGCCCACGCCCGCCAATTCGCCGCCTGGATGGAGTACCGACGCGTCGTGCGGCACATCCACGCCGAGGAATCCACGTGACCGATGACGGGCTGACTCCGCCGGACCGGCGATGGCGTTGGGACAAGCCGGTGACGCTTCGCTGGGTGCTGGTCGATGAATACTACATGGGGGAGTCGGACGCGGCGGTCGCCATCTGCGCCGACATCGAAGGCGTGTTCGTCGATGCGCCGTCTGCGGCACACGCAGCGACGCTGCTTGGATGCCTGCCCCAGCCGCCGCTGCACCATGCTCTGGACGCGCTGGCCCGAGGT
This sequence comes from Micromonospora sp. U56, assembly GCF_018070095.1. Classification (NCBI taxonomy): domain Bacteria; kingdom Bacillati; phylum Actinomycetota; class Actinomycetes; order Micromonosporales; family Micromonosporaceae; genus Micromonospora; species Micromonospora sp. U56. The sequence continues at coordinate 6,751 of NZ_JAGPYL010000160.1, read as the reverse complement.
GCCGGCAACCCCGGTGGCGCTTTGCGCCGCCGCCGGATCAACACCTCCCTCTACAGCGTGGCCGAGGACGGCGTCGCGACCCGCGTGGTCGGTGCCTATCTCCAGGCGTCGGTGACAGGCGTCCGCCCATCGACGCTGGGTCACGGTCTGCTCGACGTCACCTTCGACACCGCAATCGTCGATCCCATGCCCAGCGGTGCGCGGCGGATTTGGGATCTCTGGCGTGCCGGCCGCCCGACTGAGCCGGGCCTGTGGGCAGGCTACGACCGCGAACTCCGGCACCAATGGTCCGGGGCGGCACGGGCCCATCACCGGCACGACCGGCCCGACAATCCAGCCGGCAGCACCTATCACCTCGACGGCCGCGACATCACCGACGTGGAAGGCTTCTACTGCGCCATTGGCGAGGCCATCAACGGTCCAGGCGGCTACTTCGGCTGGAACGCCGATGCGCTCTACGACTGTGTGACCGGCGGGTGGGGTGCCGCCTGGCCGTTTCGCCTCGTCTGGCACGGCGCCGGAGTGGCGCGAACGCGCTTGAACAGTGCTGCTGGCCAGGGCGAAGCGGCCGCGGCCACCACGTTCGAGCAACTTCTCCGGTGGCTCACCGAGGACGGAATCGAGGTCGAGTTGCGCTGACTCGCAGGCCTCCGGCCCAGACCTGCTTACTGAATATGTGGGACAGCAGGCGCGAGCCGCTGCGGTCCTGGAACGAGAGTCTCCCGAGGGAGACACCGCGTACCTCCCAGGAACAGCCAACGTCCGTCGGCTGAGCGGGGCCCCTGGGACGTGTGCGTACGCCCTCGAGCCCGATCGCCCTCAGCGCAGACACCACCTGGCGGTCGGACGATGACCGCCGAAAGCGGGCCCACTTCGGTGCGCCGGAGACGCACGGCATTGGGTCTACCGGTCCCGCCGGAGGCGCTTTTGGAGAAGCGATTCCGCCGTTCGCGCCGACTCTTACGGCAGGGGGCGTCAGCGCTGTCGCAGCTTCCCAAGCGGAACGCGCTCGTTGGCTTGCCGCCGTAGAGACGTCCTGATCAGCGATCTTCCTCGCCGTCGGTAGGGCGGGGTGGGCGGTTGTGGCGCGCCCACTCGTCCACCTCGTCGGCATCCCAGACGGTCATGCCGATCAAGCGGGCGACGGGCTCCGGGAAGCCAGGCCTGCGGGTGATCTGCAGAACTCGCTGACGCGACACACCGAACAGCGCGGCCAACTCGCCGGGTCCGTACAAGCGCGGTCGCCTCACGGGCTGAAAGTAGGCGCGCCTCCTCGTGTACAATCGTCACTTACAGATTGACAACCCATCCGGGGAGTGGATCGGAGAGGCGGCGGCGCGGCTGCGGGCGGCGGCGGCTGTCGCCGCGGCCGAGCCGCCGCTGCTGGTCCGCGGCGATCTGGTGGACGACCTGCCGGCACTGGCCGCGTGGGCGCCGGCCGGGGCGACGCTGGTGGTGTTCCACACCTCCGTGCTCTACCAGGTGCCGCCTCCGCGGCGGCAGGCGTTCGCCGAGCAGGTACGCGGGCTGCCCGGGCACTGGATCTCGAACGAGGCCCCGGAGGTGCTGGCCCACGACGGGCTGCCGGAGCCGCCGGGCGAGGCGCTGTACAACGTGCTGGCGCTCGACGGGCGGCCGCTCGCCTGGACCCGCTCGCACGGGCAGGCGATGACCTGGTTCGGCTGACCCGGACTCTCCGGGCCCCGCAGCGGCCGAAGCCGGACGAGCGGGGGCTGCCGCGTCGGTGCGGCAGCCCCCGCCCGGTACCTCAGCGCTGCTTCTGCTGGCAGGGCACGCAGAAGCGGGCGTGCGGAAGCACCTCCAGGCGTTCCTGGGGGATCGGCCCGGTGCACCGCTCGCAGATCCCGTACCGGCCCTCGGCGATGCGCCGCAGCGCCCCGGTGATCTGCTCCAGGCTCTGCCGGGTCCCGGCGAGCAGCGCGTCCCGGGTGTGGGCCTCGGCCGGATCACCGGTGTCGGCAGTGAGTTCGGTCAGCCGGGCGGTGTGCATCTCGAAGTCGGACGTCAGGGTCGACCGCAGTTCGTCGATCCAGTTCTGCTGGCCCGGCTGGGTGTGCGTGGTCATGGCGTAGCTCCTCGGAAAAAGAAAAAGGGCCGAAGCTGTGGAAGCTTCGCCCTGGTGGCCGTTCACGTGGTGTGCACCGGTCCAGGAGGGCTACGTCCGGCGGGGCTCGGCAGGCCGGGGGCGACCGAGCCGGCGCGCGACGGCGCGACGGCGACTCGCACGACGCGGGTCGCCACGGTGACCGGCAGGGCGGGCCGGCGGACAGCAGTGGGTGCCGCCGTCGTGCTGACGGCGGTGCTCTCCTGCTGCCCGGACAGACGCATGTCGCCCACCATAGGCCGGGCCGACAGGAAAGCCAACGCCCTTACCAGGGGCCCTCCCGCCCTCTCGCCGGTGCGGCGCCGCCCGCCGGTGTGGTCGCTGCGTCCGGGCTCGTCGGCCGCCGATCTGCACCGACCGGGGCGCCACACAGGTGGGTGGCGAGTTCGCCGGTCGCGTCAGTCCCGGGCGCGCTCGTGCCGCAGCAGGACGACGCCGTTGCCGAAGGTGCGGGTCCCGGTCAGGCGCAGCGGCTGCCGGTCGCCCGACGCGGGGAAGAGCTGGCGGCCGCCGCCGAGCACGACCGGGTGGACGTAGAGCCGGTACTCGTCGACCAGGTCGTGCCGCAGGAAGGTGCTGAGCAGGTCCGCCCCGCCGAGGGCAAGGTCGCCGCCCGGCTCGGCCTTGAGCCGCCGCACCTCGTCGGGTACGACGTCCTGGACGACGGTGGCGTTCCAGTCGACCGTGTCCAGCGTCCGGGAGTAGACGATCTTCGGCATGTCCCGCCAGATGCCGGCGAACTCCACCATCGGGGCGGTGCTGGCCGGGTCCTGGTCGGCGGTCGGCCAGAACTCGGCCATCAGCTGGTAGCTGCGTCGCCCGTTGAGGAAGCCGCCCATGGTGCGCAGCTCGGCGTTGAAGTGCCGGTGCAGCTCGTCGTCGACCTGGTGCCAGTCGAGGCTGCCGCCGGGGCCCTCGAAGAACCCGTCCAGCGACACGCTCAGGTGTACGACGATCTTCCGCATCTGCCGTCCTTCCACAGTCGAACCCCCGTCGGCGTCCAGCATTCCGCAGCCCTACGACACGATCGGTCAGGTCGGCCGAGGTAGACCGTGGCCGTAGGCGGCGGGCGGCTCCGTAGACTGCGCCGGTGGGTGCAGAGCGGCGACCGTTGGCGAACCGACCGTTGACCGAGCCGCACCCGTCCCGGCTGCCGCCGGAGCATCCCGACCGGGAGCGGATCCTCGCGGCCCACGCCGCCGCGCTCGCCGCCGGTGAGGCCGGCTACCTCGACCCGGCCAGCGGGCTCTTCGTGCTCAGCGCCGGCTTCCTGGCCCGCCGGGGCACCTGCTGCGGGCGCGGCTGCCGACACTGCCCGTACGTCGACGACTGACCGCCCGGCCAGGCGATATTCGGGTGCCCGCACCGGTGGCGCCGCCTAGGTTGGGTCGGCCCGAGCCGCCGGTTCGGTGCCGGCCTCGTGGGCCGTCCTGCCGCCGGAAAGTGGTGACGCGTGACCCGGCATCTGGAGGCCGCGACACTGGTGCGGCCCCGCCCCGGGCCGCTCTGGCGCAGCCGGGACTTCGCCCTGCTCTGGGGCGGTCAGACGGTCAGCGAGGTCGGCACCCGGATCTCCGGGGTGGCGGTACCGCTGCTCGCCGCCGACACCCTGCGCGCGAGCGTGTTCCAGGTCTCCCTGCTGACCTTCCTGGCGTGGCTGCCGTACCTGCTCTTCTCGCTGCCCGCCGGCCTGCTCGCGGACCGGGTCGACCCGCGGCGGCTGATGGTCGCCTGCGACCTCGGCCGCGCCGCGCTGCTGCTGTCGCTGCCGGTGGTCGCCCTGGTCGGTCACCTCACCCTGCCCTTCCTGTACGTCGTGGTCGGGCTCTGCGGCGTGCTGACCGTCCTGTTCACCGTGGCGTACAAGAGCACCCTGCCCCGGCTGGTGCCGGCGGACCGGCTCGTCGAGGGCAACGCCCGGCTCACCGTCAGCCAGGACGGGGCCCAACTGGTCGGGCCGACCGTCGGCGGAACGCTGACCGGGCTCGTCGGCGCGGCGTGGACCTTCCTCGGGACGGCGTTCGCCTTCGTGGTCAGCGCGGTGACGCTGGTGCTGATCCGGCAGCCGACCGCCGCCCGACCGGCCACCGGCGATCGGGTCCCGGCGCGGGTCGCCCTCACCGAGGGGCTGGGGTTCATCCGCCGGCAGCCCATCCTGGTACAGATCCTGGCCTGCTGCACCGCTTCCAACTTCTTCGCCATGGCGACCAGCTCGCTGGAGGTCACCTACCTGGTGCGGGAGCTGCACGCCTCACCGGCGGTGGTCGGGGTGGTCTTCTCCCTCGGCGCGATGGGCGGGCTGGTCACCGGCGCGTTGGCCGACCGGCTCTCCCGGTGGATCGGTTCGGCGCGGATGATCTGGGTCGCGATGGCCGTCCCGGGGCCGCTCTACCTGCTGGTGCCGCTGGCCCGGCCCGGCTGGGGCCTGGCGCTCTACGCCGTCGGCCTCGCCGCGTTCTCCGCCAACGCGGTGCTGTTCAACGTCGCCATCCTGTCCTACCGACAGCGCATCACCCCGCCGGAACTGCTCGGCCGGGTCAACGCCTCGTTCCTGTGGATCTGCTTCGGGGTGGTGCCGCTCGGCGCGCTCTTCGGCGGGACGCTGGGCAGCCAGTGGGGGCTGCGGCCGGCCCTGGTCCTGACGGCGTTGGGGACGTGGAGCGCGGCGCTGTTCGTGGTGTGCTCGCCACTGCGCCGGATGCGTGACCTGCCGCCGGCCTGAGGAGGCCGGGGTGACGCGGCGGTCGCGGACCGCGACCCTCGACGAGGGCCCGCCCCGGGCGTCTTCGAAGGACTTTCGCATCGGCACGGGTTGCCCGTACGGTGTCCGACGGACATCCGGCGGGCCCCCGCCGACGACCGCGGAGGTTCCCCGTGCACGCGCGGATCTGGCTCATCGCCTCAGCCGTCCTGCTGACCACCGGCTGCGGCGCCCAGCCCCGACCGGTGGCCGTGCCGGCGGTGGACCCGGTGACGGTGGAGGTGGCCGCCGCCTCCTCGGGCGGCGCGTGCCGGCTGCTGGACTTCGCGGTGATCGAGGAGCACCTCGGCGTCCGGTTCGACGTGGCCGCCGCCAGCGACAAGGGCGACACGCACACCTGCGTGGTCCGCGCCGAGGGGGCCACCCTGCCCGAGCTGACGCTGACCGTCACCGACACCTCGATTGACGTGCCGACCTTCAACGCCGACGTGCTGCCGGACGGGGCGGCCAAGGTGTCGAAGCTGGGCCAGGTCGCCTACCGCCGCACCCTCGCCAAGACGGCGAAGCACGGTCCGGTCGCCGAGGTCGGCTGGCTGGCCACCGAGGACCGGTTGGCCACCCTGCAATGGACGTGTGAGCGTGGCGCACCGAAGGCCGAGGCCGAGGAGCTGACCGGCAAGCTGGTCGCCTTGGCGAAGAAGATCAACACCCGGGCCAGGTGAGGCTCGCGGGCGGGCGCGCCAACGGAAGCGGGCCGCCCGCGCGGACCGAGGCAATGGCCCCGGAGAGCAGGCGGCCCGAGCCGTCAGTTGGCGGCGACGAAGACCCGCGAGGCGACCTCGCGGGGCAGCCGGACCCGTTCGCCCGAGCGGTCGATGAACACCCCGTCCCGCTCCTGCGCGACAGTGACCGTGGCGCCCGGGTCGACCCCGGCGGCGTGCAGCTGGCGCAGCACGTCGGCGTCGGTCTGCACGCTCTCGCAGATCCGGCGGACCACGACCGTCCCGGAGAGGCCGGGGAAGGCCAGGTTGCGCTCACCCTCGACCGTGTCGGCCGCGGGCTCCGGCGAGCCCAGCTCCTCCAGCCCGGGGATCGGGTTGCCGTACGGCGAGCGGGTGGGTCGGTTGAGCAGGTCGTAGACCCGCTTCTCGACGGCGTCGCTCATCACGTGCTCCCACCGGCAGGCCTCCTCGTGGGCCTCCTCGTAGGGCATCCCGATGACGTTGACCAGCAGCAGCTCGGCGAGGCGGTGCTTGCGCATCACGGAGACGGCACTGTTGCGACCCAGCGGGGTCAGCGTCAGGTGCCGGTCGCCCTCGACGGTGAGCAGCCCGTCGCGCTCCATCCGGGCGACGGTCTGGCTGACGGTTGGCCCGCTCTGGCGCAGCCGCTCGGCGATCCGCGCGCGTAGCGGCGGCACACCCTCCTCCTCGAGCTCGAGGATGGTGCGAAGGTACATCTCGGTCGTGTCGACCAAATCGTGTTTCACGTCAGCCCTCCGGTGCACGATGCTACCCCGCAGCCCCGACAACGGCTGGTGCCGAACCGCCAGGTCGCTGCCCGGATGGTGTTGACTGGTCGCCATGTCCGGAACTCAGGAGCCGCTGATCGAGGTCGAGCAGCTCGCCGCCGCGCTCGCCGAGCCCGACCCGCCCACCCTGCTCGACGTGCGCTGGCGGCTGACCGGCCCGCCCGGCCGCGAGGACTACGCCGCAGGTCACCTGCCCGGCGCCGTCTTCGTCGACCTGGACACCGCGCTCTGCGGCCCGCCCGGCGCCGCCGGCCGGCACCCGCTGCCCGACCCGGCCGCCCTGCAGGCCGTGCTGCGGGCCGCCGGCGTCCGCGCCGGTCACCCCGTCGTCGTGTACGACGGCGGCGACGGCATGGCCGCCGCCCGCGCCTGGTGGACCCTGCGCTGGGCCGGC
>NZ_JAGPYL010000016.1:0-73638 GCF_018070095.1 Micromonospora sp. U56 | reverse complement strand
GGATACCGGTGTTGTATCCGGACGGATCTCCGCCTTGCCGGATCGCCGCCTGGACTCCGCCTCGGCGCGACCGAGGACTTTGACACGGGCCCAACCGCGGCGGTGCGGTCGCCGTCGACGGACTCGTATGCTGGCCGGTGGAGATCCCGCCTCCGCCGGCCGGCCGCGCCGGCGGGCCTCGTCCGCGGCCGAGCGGTCCGGTCAGCGGTCCCGTCCGGGGCCGAGCGGACCAGGTCGCCCGTGGCGGTCCCGCCGCGACAGCCCGTCTCTACCTCGTCAGGAGCCCGTCCGACATGACCCAGTCCCCCGCCGAGCGCACCCCCGGCCGGTCCGGTCCGGTCCGCATCGGCGAGCGCGCCGCCCGTACCCTCGTCACCGAGCTGGCCCGGCGTAACGACCCGAAGGCCGCCCTCCTGGTCGACGCGTCCCCGGAGTCCGCGGTGCTCGCCGCGGCGATCGACGCGCTGCTGCCCGGCGACACGCTCACCGTCGTGCCGGCCGAGCCGGCCGGCGCCGGCGCGCTGCGCCAGCACGTGACGGCCCAGGGTCGCTGGGTCGCCGACCGGGTACGCGTCGTCGACTCGCTCGCCGAGGCGGACGCCGCCGAGGTGGTCATCGCCGCCGAGCCGCTGACCGGCACCGCGGAGCAGGCCCGGACGACCGTCGACGGCCTGGTCAAGTACCTCAGCGAGGGCTCGGTGCTCAGCGTGGCCGCGCCGGTGTTCCGTACCGAGGGCGCCGCCGCCGAGCTGGACCGCCAGGGCGTGCTGCACGGGGTCGGCACCGACCTGGTGCTGCGCAACTCCCCGCCGGTACGCGTGCACCACCTGCGCTTCACCCCGGCCAGCCCCGCGCTCGCCGCCCGGCTGGCCCCCGCCCACCGGCCCTCCAGCGTGCCGCTGGCCCGCGGCATGCACATCGACTCCAACGGCGTCGCCGCCGCGGGCATCGCCCTCGGGCTGGCCGCGGTGGCCCGCCTGGTACGCCCGAAGTCCAAGCTCTGGCTGCTGCCGGCGCTGGCCGCCGGCCCGGTGGCCGCCTTCTTCCGGGACCCGGAGCGGGACGTCCCGGAGGACCCGTCGGCCGTGGTCGCGGCCGCCGACGGTCAGGTCCTCTCCGTGCAGCGGCTGCAAGACGAACGGTTCGGCGACGGCGAGTGGCTGCGGATCGCGGTCTTCCTGTCGGTGCTGGACGTGCACGTCAACCGCGCGCCGGTGCCCGGCAGAGTGGTGGACTACTTCGTCGCCGACGGCGGCTTCGTCAACGCGATGAAGCCGGACGCCGAGCACAACGTGGCCGCGTACACGGTGCTGGACACCGACCACGGCACGGTGGTGGTGGCGCAGCGCACCGGACTGATCGCCCGGCGGATCGTGCAGCGGGCGCCGATCGGCGCGCTGCTGGCCCGGGGCGAGCGCTTCGGCCTGATCCGGTTCGGCTCGCGCACCGACGTCTACCTGCCGGCCGACGCGGCGGAGCCGCTGGTCGGGCCGGGCGACAAGGTGGTCGGCGGGTCCACGGTCATCGCCCGCTGGCGCTGACGGAACGCGAGAAGGGGCGCCGCGGTCGCGTCGCCCCTTCTGCGTACGTGCGGGTGGATCAGGCGGTGCGGCGCTGGTGCAGCCAGAGCAGCGGGCCGCTGACCAGGTAGCCCACCACCACCAGGGCGAAGGTGAGCCGGATGTCGACCAGCGCGCCGATCACCGGGGCCAGCCACAGCCACGGCGGCAGCTTGAGCAGCCGGGCCAGCTTCGCGTACGGGAAGCTGGAGACCATCGCGAAGGCCAGCAGCGCCACCCCGGCGATCTGCACCACGGCGGGCAGCGGCAGGCCGATCGCGACCGTGAGGGCGAGCACCGCCGCCGCCATGGTCGTCGGCACCCCGCAGAAGAACCGGCCGTCCTTCGGCGAGACGTTGAACCGGGCCAGTCGGATCGCGGCGCAGGCCGCGACGAGGGCCGCGGCCACCGCGGCGGCCGCCGTGGGGGCCGACCCGGCCAGCGAGGCGTAGACCACCACGGGGGCGGCCAGGCCGAACGAGCACATGTCGGCCAGCGAGTCCATCTGGGCGCCGAACGGGCTGGCCACGCCGAGCTTGCGGGCGAGCGCGCCGTCGAGGCCGTCGAAGACGACGCAGGCGATGAGCAGGAGCGCCGCGACCCGGGCCTCCCCGGCCATGGCCACGAAGATGGCGTTGATGCCGAGCATCAGGCTGGCCAGCGTGCAGGCGTTGACCAGCGCGAACTTCATCCGGCGCGACGCGGTGCGCTCGCCGGGGAGCAGCGGGATCGACATCGCCGACGAGTCGTCGTCCACCGACGGAGCGGGGGCGAGGGCCGGGCTGACCGGCATGACCGCCTCGATCTCCGCGCGGCGGGCGCGGTCGAAGCCGTACCGGCGGGGCCGGTCGACGAGGTGCTCGGGGACCATCAGCTCGGCGCCGATACGCGGGTCGCCGTCACGGCGGCCCACCCGGACCAGCAGCACCTGCCGGGCGAACGTGCTGCTGCGGCGCAACCGGCCCGCCCAGCGACGCCCGGCGGGGCGCGGACTGTCAGTCGTACGACGCCGGCGCCACAGGGCTCTCGGCACGTTTCCTCCATCACCGGATCGACTGGCCGCCCACAGGGGGCGGGTGTCCGGCTGTCTCGTGCCGGACCGCTCATGGCCCGGCAGCCCGTTCAAGCGGTGTACACCATTGCACAGGGAAGTGGCGGTTGGCGATAGCTGCCGGCGGTACTTATATCTCCGTTAAACCGCGCGAACCGCTGTCTTATTCCCATCTCGGGCTTCATCGCCCGTTTTCTCCGCCAACCTCACTTACGACTGTACCGGAGCACCCTCGCAACGGCCCGGCGAGCGAGGGCTATCGCCCCCGACGTCCGGTTGCCAGGGCGGCGACCTCGGTCAGCGACAGCTTCGCCACCTGCGCGGACGTGAACCAGCCCGCCTCCGCGGTCGACCCGCCGGCCAGCTCGGTCACCGCCGGCTCGGTGGGCGCCGAGACCAGCACCCGGTAGACCACCCGGACGGCATGCCAGTCCAACGGGCGCCCCTCCGGCCCGAGCGCCGCGGGGTTGTGCAGATTGTCGACGGTCAACAGGTCGACAACGGTCCCGAGCTGCCCGGACTCCTCCACCAGCTCGCGCAGCAGCCCGGTGGCCGGCTGCTCGCCATGATCCGTGCCACCGCCGGGCAGGTGCCACCGGCCGGCACCCGGGTAGCCGGGTGCGATCCGGGTCAGCAGGATCCGGTCCGCGGGGTCGGTGACCAGCCCGTACGCGGCGAACCGCTGGCGCCGGTCGGCGGGCGGGGCGGCCTGCCCGGCCGGCAGCGCGCCGGGCAGGCCGGCCGGCAGGGGCGTGACGGGAAGGCCGAGCAGCTCGGCGGTGAAGGGCATCAGCGGCAGCGCGGCGGCCTCGTCCGGCGTGCACCAGGCCAGCTCGTCGCTGCCGCCGGCCGGCTCCGGGCGCAGCTCGCCGCCGTGCTGCTCGACGTCGAAGACCAGCCGGTCGGTGTGCACGGCGACGCCCTCGGCGCGGAACGTGGTGACGTCGGCCAGGGCGGCCCGTACCCCGGTCACCTCGACGGCCAGCCCCGTCTCCTCGGCGAACTCGCGGACCACCGCCCGCGCCGGGTGCTCCGCGTGCTCGACGCCGCCCCCCGGCACCTGCCACACGCCCGGAAACGGACAACAGGCGGCTCCCCGGGCCAGCAGCACCCGCCCCGAGGCGTCCCGCAGCACCCCGTACGCCCCGACCCTGCGCCGCTGTTCCACGCCCACCACGCTCCCCCGCCGTCCGGCCACCCGGCCGTCGATCATGAGGTTAGCGGCAGCCAGGAGCGGTATCAGGCGGTCGACGCCCGGGATCGGCGGCGGACCGAGAGTCAGGTGAGGCGGGCGGCCTGGACGGCTTCGGCGGTCACCTCGGTGAGCCGGTCGGTGGGGAGGGCGCCCAGCTCCTCGCGGGCGAACCAGCGGGCCTCGCAGGTGGAGCCGCCGACGTCGGCGACGGTGGGCGGGGCGGGCTGGTCGACCACCACCCGGTAGAAGGCGCGCACCCCGTGCCAGTCGATCGGGTAACCCTCGGGGCCGAGCGAGGCGGCATCCCGGTGGCTGGCCACGCCGAGCAGCTCGACCAGGCGGCCGGTCTGGCCGGTCTCCTCCACCAACTCCCGGATCAGCGCGGCGCCGGGCTGCTCGCCGTAGTCGGTGCCGCCGCCGGGCAGGTGCCAACAGCCGGCCCCCGGGTACCCGTCGGAGACCCGGGTCAGCAGCACCCGGTCGTCGGGGTCGGTCACCACCGCGTACGCGGCGAAGCGCTGCGCCCGGTGCAGGCCGTCCGGGCCGGGGACGGCGTAGAAGGAGGGGAACTCCGGCGGCTCGTCCGGGACGACGTCGGCGGAGGAGGCGGGCAGGCCCACGGCACGCGCGGTGAACGAACGCAGCCGCAGCGCGCGGGCCTCGTCGAGGGTGTACCAGCGGGCCAGGTCGGTGGGGCGCTCCACCCGGTCGGTGAGGGTGCCACCGCGCACCGAGACCCGGTAGAGCAGGCGGTCGGTGTGGATGGTGATGCCCCGCTCCGGCAGGGCCCGCATGTCGGCGAGGACGTCCTCCAGCCCGGAGACGGCGACCGAGAGCCCGGTCTCGGCGGCGGTCTCCCGGACGACGGTGTGCTTCGGGTCCTCACCGTGGTCGACCGCCCCGCCGGGCAGGGACCACACGCCGGGGGTGCCGGAGCGCTCCGATGCGCGGACCAGCAACACTCGGCCGACTGAATCAGCACAGACTGCGTATGCCGCGATCCTGCGGAGCGGCTCCAGCAAGGTGGTCACGGAGCCAAATTCTCCCCGCCCACGGTTACCTGGATCGAAAAGAGTCAGATTCCTGACTCATGACTGGCAGGTCAGGGATCGGTCAGGGTAGGGATCCGGGCGGTCACCGAGGTCGCCCGGCCGCCCCGCGCGGAACGTGGAGACATGACCTCGACGAGCACCCCCCAGGCCCCGTACAAGCAGCTCCGCCGACCCACCACCGACCGGATGGTGGCCGGCGTCGCCAGCGGCCTCGGCCGCTACTTCGCCGTCGATCCCACCCTGGTCCGGGTGGTCTTCGCCGTGGCGACCCTGCTCTCCGGCGGCTTCGCCGCACTGGCGTACCCGATCATGTGGTTCCTGATGCCGGAGGAGCCGGCGGGCGCGCCCGCCTGGCCGCACCCGACGGGCGCCGCGCCGCACGGCACGCCGCCCACCCCGGGGTACGTCCCGCCGCCGGCCCCGACCACGCGGCCCGAGCCGCCGACGGTCGCGCAGCCGACCTACCCGCCGCAGCAGCCGCCGACGGCGTGAGCCGAGCGGCTCACTCCCACTCGATGGTGCCCGGCGGCTTGCTGGTCACGTCCAGGACCACCCGGTTGACCTCGGCGACCTCGTTGGTGATCCGGGTGGAGATCCGGGCGACCACCTCGTAGGGCAGCCGGGACCAGTCGGCGGTCATCGCGTCCTCGCTGGAGACCGGGCGCAGCACCACGGGATGCCCGTAGCTGCGCCCGTCACCCTGCACGCCGACGCTGCGCACGTCGGCCAGGAGGACCACCGGGAACTGCCAGACGCCCCGGTCCAGGCCGGCGGCGGAAAGCTCCTCGCGGGCGATCAGGTCCGCCTGCCGGAGCAGGTCCAGCCGCTCCTGGTCGACCGCGCCGATGATCCGGATGGCCAGGCCCGGGCCCGGGAACGGGTGCCGCCAGACCATCGCCTCGGGCAGGCCGAGCTGGAGGCCGAGCGCCCGGACCTCGTCCTTGAACAGCGTGCGCAGCGGCTCGACCAGGGCGAACTTCAGGTCCTCCGGCAGGCCGCCGACGTTGTGGTGGCTCTTGATGTTGGCGGTGCCGGTGCCGCCGCCGGACTCCACCACGTCCGGGTAGAGGGTGCCCTGCACCAGGAACTCGACGTCGCCGTGCGAGGCGATCTCGCGGGCGGCGGCCTCGAAGACCCGGATGAACTCCCGGCCGATGATCTTGCGCTTCTGCTCCGGGTCGGTCACGCCGGCCAGCGCGCCGAGGAACCGCTCCTGCGCGTCGACCACCTTCAGCTTGATGCCGGTCGCCGCGACGTAGTCCTTCTCCACCTGCTCGGCCTCGCCGGCCCGCAGCAGGCCGTGGTCGACGAAGACGCAGGTGAGCTGGTCACCGACCGCCTTGTGCACCAGCGCCGCGGCCACCGCGGAGTCCACGCCGCCGCTCAGGCCGCAGATGACCTCCTTGTCGCCGACCTGCTCGCGAATCCGGGCGACCTGCTCGTCGATGATGTTCTCGGGCGTCCAGGTGGGCTCGATGCCGGCGATGTCGTACAGGAAGCGGGTCAGCATCTCCTGGCCGTGCGCGGTGTGCCCGACCTCCGGGTGGAACTGCACGCCGGCCCGGCGGCCGGCCAGGTCCTCGAAGGCGGCGACCGGGGCGCCGGCCGACTCGGCGGTCACCGTGAAGCCCTCGGGGGCCTCGGTCACGCAGTCGCCGTGGCTCATCCAGACCGGCAGGTCGGCCGGCAGGTCGCGGAGCAGCACGCCGGGATCGAGGAGGCGGGGGCGCAGCGGGGTGCCGCCGTACTCGCGGTTGCCGGTCTTCGCGACCGTGCCGCCGAGCGCCTGGGCCATCGCCTGGAAGCCGTAGCAGATGCCGAAGACCGGCACGCCGGAGTCGAACATCCCGGCGTCGATCTGCGGGGCGTCGGGCGCGTAGACGCTGGACGGGCCGCCGGACAGGATGATCGCGGCCGGGTTCTTCGCCAGCATCTCGGCGACCGGCATCGAATGCGGGACGATCTCCGAGTAGACCTTCGCCTCGCGCACCCGGCGCGCGATGAGCTGGGCGTACTGGGCTCCGAAGTCCACCACGAGGACGGGGCGAGGCGTGCTCATGGTCGAGAATCCTACCGACCGTGACCGGCCCGCCCACGACGGCCGGCCGGTCCGCCACGATCCGTGCTCCCACCCCGGGGCAGGGCCACCTCGTCGTCGACGGCGGGACCGTACCCCTCGGCGGCGCTGACCCTGCGCGCGATGACGCCGAGCAACACGCCGTACACGACCTTGGAGGTGATGTCGGCCACCGTGTAGGTGATCTGTCGCGCCACCACCCCGTCGGCGGAGTCCCACATCGCCGGCATCAGATAGGCACCCGGATAGAGCATCCAGGAGCCCAGCACCAGCCACCAGACGGCCCGGGCGACGCCCCGGGCGGACTCCGGCAGCCGGGCCAGGCTGCCGAAGCTGTTGGCCCCATACGTGGCTTTTGACGCCTATAGGCTATCTGTACCGGCCGGCACCGGCTCCCAACGAGGTCTCCACCGGCTCGCCGGCAACGGACACCACGGCGTACGGCCGGGTCGTCAGAAGCGGCAGCCGGGCGGGCGCGGTGCGCCTGGAGCCGGCCGAGGAGTGGCATGACCGAGTGGTGGCTGTGGATGTACGTCGCCGCCATGGCGGGCGGGGTCGTGCTGTTCACCCGGTGGCGCGCGGACCCACGGGGAGTCCCAGGCAGCGAGTACCGGGTGGCGATCGCGATCCCGCTCTGGTCCGGCTTCTGGTACCTGGTCATGGCGCTGGGCGGGGGCCGGGCGGAGGTGGCCGGTCTCACGCTCTACTGGGCGCGCTACGTCGACTGGGCTGTCACCGCCCCCCTGTTGCTGGTGGCGCTGATGCTGACCGCGACGCACTCCCTGCCCGGGCGCTGCTGGGGACTGACGAGCGCCCTCGTCGGGACGAACCTGGTGGTCTTCCTCAGCGGGCTGGCCGCCGAGCTCGCGACGGACGCCACGATCCGCTACACCTTGTTCACGATCGGGGTGCTGGCCTTCCTCGGGCTTTACGGCCTGATCTGGGGACCGCTGCGCACCCACGCGCACCGCCAGCCGGAAGGGATCGCGGCGGTGTACACGGAGGCCGCCCAGCTGCTCAGCGTGCTCTGGGTGGGCTACCCCCTGTTCTGGTTGATCGGCCCAACCGGTGTCGACCTGATCAGCTCTGCCACCACCAGCCTGCTCTTCGTCCTGCTGTCCATCCTGACGAAGGTGGGCTGGAGCATCCTCGATCTCGGCCGGCTACGCGCCCTGTCCGACCGTGGTCACCTCACCGTCGTCTGACCCGGCCACCGGGGCCGGCCCCCGAGTGCCGGCGGCGGACGGCCGTGCACCCGCCCGGAGCCGTCGGCCGCCGTCGCACACGACCGGCGCGGCGGAGGGCCCGGGGCGGCCGGACCGGCTGCTGCGGTGCGTTGGGACCGCCTCGCAGCTCGCGCTCGGCGGGCTGCTGGCGCTGTCGCCGCTGATCGGCGCCGCCGGGCTGGGCAGCTCGCCGGCCTTCCTGATCGCGGGACTGCTCCTCGGGCTCCCGCACGGCGCGGTCGACCATCTCGTGCCCGCCTGGCTGTGGGCGTGCGCCCGGCCGCTGTCGGCGCGCATGGCGCTGCTGGTGGTCTACACCGCCGTGGCCGGTGCCGGGCTGGCGGCCTTCCGGGCCGCGCCTGACCTGGCGCTGGTCGGGTTCCTCATCGTGTCGGTCGTCCACTTCGGCACCGCCGACGTGGCGTTCCACGCCGAGCGGGACCGCAGGCGGGTCCGGGCGAGGGTGACCGCCGTACTCGCGTACGGAGGACCGCCGGTGGTCGTTCCGATGGCGCTGTGGCGGGACCAGGTCGACCCGTTGCTGGCGACGGTGGCCCCTCAGGCATCGGCGCTGCTCACCGTCGAGGTGCGGGTGCTGGCGCTGGCCACCGTGTTGTGCGCGGTCGCGACCACCGCGATCCGGGACGTCCACGCCGGACGGGCCCGCGACGCCGTTCAACCCGTCCTCCTCGCCGGACTGTTCAGCACCGTGCCGCCGCCCCTGGCCATCGGGGCGTACTTCGCGGCCTGGCACTCCTGCCGCCACGTCGCCCGGTTGCTGCGGCACGACCCGCGGAACACGGCCGACCTGGAGGCCGGACGAGTCGGACCGCCGCTGCGTCGCTTCGCACGGCAGGCGGCGGCTCCCACGGTGGTCGCCGTCGCCGCCCTGATCGCTCTGGTCACCTGGCCCGGTCACGGGGCGGACCCGCTGCCCGCGACGTTCGCCGTGCTGGCCGCGCTGACCCTCCCGCACGCGGTGCTGGTCGCCTGGACGGACCGACGCAAGTCCGGTCCCCCACCCTGGACGGGTTGACCGGGCACCGGTGCCTGGTCACGTCCGGAGGGCGCCGGGGGCGTCGGCCGGGACCGCCGGCAGGCGGGGCGGCACCGGCTCCAGCCGGGTGTACGGCTCACCGAGCGGCGGTCTCGGATCCTCGTCGCCCTTGTTCGGCCAGAAGGACATCGCCCGTTCCGCCTGGGCGGTGATCGTCAGCGACGGGTTCACCCCGAGGTTCGCCGAGACCGCCGCGCCGTCCACCACGTGCAGCCCCGGATGGCCGTAGATCCGGTGCCAGGGGTCGATCACCCCGTCGGCCGGGGTGGCGCCGATCACCGCCCCACCGAGGATGTGCGCGGTCATCGGGATGTTGAACGGCTCGGTGAGCGCGCCGCCCGGCGTACCGCCGATCTCCTCGGCGAGCAGCCGGACCGCCTGGTTGCCGGCCGGGATCCAGGTCGGGTTGGGCGCGCCGTGACCCGGGCCGGAGACCAGTCGCCGGCCGAAGGGGCCGCGCCGGAACCGGGTGGTCAGCGAGTTGTCCACCGACTGCATGACCAGGGCGATCACCGTCCGCTCCGACCAGCCGCGCACCGACAGCATCCGGGCCGCCAGCCCGGGTTGCCGGACGATGCTGCCCAACCAGCGCCGGACCCGGTGCGGGCCGCCGTCGACCAGCAGCGACTGGAGCAGCCCCATCGCGTTCGAGCCACGGCCGTAGCGCACCGGCTCGATGTGGGTCTGCGGGTCGGGGTGGAAGGAGCTGGTGATCGCCACCCCCTCGGTGAAGTCCACCCCCTCGGCGCGGGCCCGCTGACGGGGCACCGAGGCGCCGAGGATCGCCTCGGAGTTGGTGCGGGTCAGCTCGCCGAGCCGGTCGGAGAGGCCGGGCAGCGCGCCGGTCGCCTTCATCTCGTGCAGCAGCCGCTGAGTGCCCAGCGCCCCGGCGGCGAGGACCACCTGATCAGCGTGGATGACCTGCCGGCGCCGCCGCAGCCAGGCGCCCGTCCGCTCGGTGTGCACCTCGTACCCGCCGTCGGGAGCCGGCCGGACGGCGGTCACCGTGAGCAGCGGGTGGACCTCGACGCCGAGCCGCTCGGCCAGCCAGAGGTAGTTCTTGACCAGGGTGTTCTTCGCGCCATGGCGGCAGCCGGTCATGCAGGAGCCGCAGTGCGTGCAGCCGGTGCGCTCCGGGCCGACGCCGCCGAAGTAGGGGTCGGGCACCCGCTGGCCGGGGCGGCCGATGTGCACGCCCACCGGGGTGGCGTGGAAGGTCCGGCCGACCCCCATCCGCTCGGCGACCGCGCGCATCGCCCGGTCCGCGCCGGTGTCGACCGGGTACGTGGTGACGCCGAGCATCCGCTTCGCCTGGTCGTAGTGGCGGGCCAGCTCGTCGCGCCAGTCGGTGATGCCGCGCCACTGCGGGTCGTCGTAGAAGGCGTCCAGCGGCTCGTAGAGGGTGTTGGCGTAGACCAGTGAGCCGCCGCCCACCCCCGCCCCGGAGAGCACCATGACCCCGCCACCGGCCTTGCGGTCGGCCGAGCGGAGCAGCGTGATCCGTTGCAGGCCGTAGCAGCCGAGCTTCGGCGCCCAGAGGAAGCGCCGGGCCCGCCAGGAGGTCTGTGGGAACTCGTCGTCGGCGAACCGCCGGCCGGCCTCCAGAACACCGACGGTGTAACCCTTCTCGGCCAGCCGGAGCGCGGTGACGCTGCCGCCGAAACCGGACCCGATGACGACCACGTCGTACCGCATGAACGCATCATTACCGCTGAGTAGCCATCGCGCCAGCGGCAGTTTTCGCGCGATCATGCTCGCGTCCACCGATCCGTCAGGCCACGCCCGCAACTCGGGGCCCTCGTCGGAGCGTTTGTCCCAACGGGGGTGTCGAGCATGGCTCACGAGACAGGGGCGCGACGACCGCGCCGGGCGCTGCTGCTGGCCGCGCTGGCCGCGGTGGTCCTGATCGCCGGGGGCGCCCTGGTGGTGAACCGGCTGGTCAGCGACGACGGACCGCAGCGGGGGCCCGGCCCGGTCGCCACCACCGCCACCGGCACACCGGGCACCGCCCCGGAGCCCAGCCCGACCGCCCCGCCCGGGGCCGGCATCACCGGACCGCTCAACCTGCTGCTGGTCGGGGTGGACACCCGCGTCAGCGTCCCCGGGTGGGAGCCGCACAGCGACGCGGTGCTGGTGCTGCACGTGCCGGCCGGGCTGGACCGGGCGTACCTCTTCTCGCTCCCCCGCGACCTGCTGGTGGACATCCCGGCCTTCCCGAAGGCGGGCTACCGGGGCGCGAAGACCAAGCTCACGCACGCGATGAGCTACGGCAGCCGGGTGCCGGGCAAGCCCAAGCAGCCGAGCGCCGCCCAGGGGTACGAGCTGCTGCGCAGCACGGTCAGCGGGTACACCGGGCTGCGGTTCGACGCCGGCGCAGTGATCACCTTCAACGGCTTCGACAAGCTGGTGGACGCCCTGGGCGGGGTGGACATCTACGTCGACGAGCGGGTGGTCTCGCTGCACCGCCGGCCGGACGGCAAGCACCGCGACCCGGCGCCCTCCGGCGGCGGCTACGTCGGGCCGCAGATGGTCTACGAGAAGGGCCAGCGACACCTCACCGGCTGGCAGGCGCTGGACTACGCCCGCCAGCGCTACATCACCGGCGGCGACTACGCCCGGCAGCGCCACCAGCAGCAGCTCCTCCGGGCGCTGACCGCCAAGATCCTCGACGAGAACCTGGCCCGCCAGCCGGACCGGGTCCAGCAGGTGGTCGACGCGCTCGGCGACACCCTGATCTACGCCGGCGGTCCCCGCATCGTCGACCTCGCGTACGCCCTCGGCGGGCTGAGCGTCGACCGGTTCACCCCGGTCGCGCTCCCCGGCAGCGGGGTGGGCAAGGGCAGGGCGTACCGGGGTGAGGAGCTCAAGCCGGTCGGCCGGCAGTTCCTCACCGCGCTCAAGGCCGGCGACGCCGAGAAGTTCCTCGCCACCCACCCCGAGCTGCGGGTGAAGAACTAGAGACGCTTGGGCGCCGGCGGGCGCTCGGTGCCGTGCAGCCAGGCGGCGAAGAGCTTGTCCAGTTGCTTGCCGGAGACCCGCTCGGCGACCGCGACGAACTCGTCGGTGGTGGCGTTGCCGTTGCGCTTCTCCGCCGCCCAGGTCTTGAGGATCTTGAAGAACGCCGGGTCGCCGACCGCCACCCGCAGCGCGTGCACGGTCATCCCGCCGCGCTGGTAGACCGACTCGCCGAACAGGTTCTGCCGACCGGGCTCGGCCGGCGGCGTCTGCCAGAGGCGGCTGGACGAACCGGCGTACCGCCGGTCGAAGGCCGCCTGGGCGGTGCCGGTGCCCCGGTGCTCGGCCCAGAGCCACTCGGCGTAGGTGGCCAGCCCCTCGTTGAGCCAGATGTCCTGCCACTTCGCCAGCGAGACGCTGTTGCCGAACCACTGGTGGGCCAGCTCGTGGACCACCACCGACGGGTTGGGCCGGCCGCCGGAGAAGAAGCCCGGCCCGTAGACCGGGCGGGACTGGGTCTCCAACGCGTACCCGATCCGGCTGTCGGTCACCACGATGCCGCCGTAGGAGTCGAACGGGTACGGCCCGAACCGGCTGGCGAGGAAGTCGGCTATCTCGCCGGTACGGGCCAGCGAGGCCGCCTCGGGGCCGGTCGCGGGCAGGCCGGCCGGCACCGCCGTGACCATCGGTCGGCCGCCGTGCGTGCCGGTCTCGACCCGGTAGTCGCCGATCACCAGGGTGGTCAGGTAGCTGGCCATCGGCGCGCGCTCAGCCCACCGCCAGGTGGTCCAGCCGCCGGTGCTGCTCCGCTGCCCCGGCACCCCGTTGCTCAGCGCGGCCAGCCCGTCGGGGACCGTCACCTCGACGTCGTAGGTGGCCTTGTCGGACGGGTGGTCGTTCACCGGGAACCAGGTGGCCGCCGACTCGGGCTGGCCCAGCACGATCGCCCCGTCGGCGGTGTGCAGGAACCCGCCGCTGCCCAGCTCGCCGTCGGGCACGGCCGTCGGCACTCCGGCGTAGTCGACCTCGACGGTGAACGCGGTGCCGCGGGGCAGCCCCCGCGGCGGGGTGATCACCAGCTCGCTGCCGTCGCGGCGGTGCCGGGCCGCCGCCCCGGAGACCGTCACCCGCGAGACGTCCAGCCCGATCAGGTCCAGGTTGAACCGGGAGAGGTTGCCGGTGGCGGTCGCGGTGACGGTGGCCCGGCCGGTCAACCGGTCGGTCGCCGGGTCGTACCGGACCCGCAGCCGGTAGCCGGACACGTCGTAGCCGCCGTTGCCCCGACCCGGGACGTACGGGTCACCGGCGTCGGCCGCGCCGGGCCGGAACTCGTTGCGGTCGTCGCGGTCGTCGCGGTCGGACGTACAACCGGCGGTCGCCACGGTCGTCGCCGCCACGACGGCGGCGAGCAGAAGCCTGGCACGGATACGACGCACCGGCCGAGCCTAATCGGCGCGACCGGTGCGTAGGGGTGGTTTTGTCCGGGTCAGCGGTCCAGGACCAGGCCGACCTTCTGGAACTCCTTGAGGTCGCGGTAGCCGCACTTGGCCATCGCGCGGCGCAGCCCGCCGAAGAGGTTGAGCTGGCCGTCCGGCTCGTCGGCCGGGCCGAAGAGCAGCTGTTCCATCGAGCCAAGCGGCTCCCCGGCGATCTCGAACGCGCCGCGCGGCAGCGACGGGTGGCTGGCGGCCGAGTGCCACCAGGCGCCACCGGCCGGCGCCTCCGCGCAGAGCGACAGCGCCTCGCCGAGCATCACCGCGTCCGCGCCGCAGCCCAGCGCCTTCGCGATGTCGCCGGAGGTCTGGATGTCGCCGTCGGCGATCAGGTGCACGTACCGGCCGCCGGTCTCGTCCAGGTAGTCGCGGCGGGCCGCGGCGGCGTCGGCGATCGCGGTCGCCATCGGCACCCGGATGCCCAGCACCGACTCGGTGGTCGACCAGTCGTCGCCGCCGATACCGACGATCACGCCGGCCGCGCCCGTCCGCATCAGGTGCAGCGCCGTCTTGTAGTCGGTGCAGCCGCCCACCACGACCGGCAGGTCGAGGTCGGCGATGAACTCCTTGAGGTTCAGCGGCTCGTCGGTGGTCGAGACGTGCTCGGCCGAGACGATGGTGCCCTGGATGACCAGGATGTCGACGCCGGCGTCGAGGATCACCGGGGCCAGCGCCAGGGTGTGCTGCGGGGAGACCCGGACGGCCACCGTGCCGCCGCCGGCGCGCAGCTCGCGCACCCGCTCGGCGATCAGGTCGGGGCGGATCGGCTCGGAGTAGACCTCCTGGAGCCGCTTGGTCGCCCGGGCGTCCTCGCCGAGACCGGCCAGCTCCTCCAGGACCTTGGCCGGGTTCTCGTACCGGGTCCACAGGCCCTCGACGTTGAGCACGCCGAGCCCGCCGAGCTGGCCGAGCCGGACGGCGGTGGCCGGGCTCATCGTGGCGTCCGACGGGTGCCCGACGCAGGGAATACCGAACTGGTACGCGTCGAGCTGCCAGCTGGTGGAGACGTCGTCGACGTCCCGGGTCCGGCGGCTCGGCACGATGGCGATGTCGTCCAGGTGGTAGCCGCGCTGCGCGGTCTTGCCCAGCCCGATCTCGACCACGTCACGCATGGGGACTCCAGGTGGTTGGGGGTGATGGTCAGCGGGAGTGGTAGTTGGGCGCCTCGACGGTCATCTGGATGTCGTGCGGGTGGCTCTCCTTGAGCCCGGCCGCCGTGATCCGGATGAGCTGGCCGCGGCGGTGCAGCTCGGGGATGCTCTCCGCGCCGACGTACCCCATCGCGGCGCGCAGCCCACCGATGAGCTGGTGGGCGACCGCGGAGAGCGGCCCCCGGTAGGGCACCTGGCCCTCGACGCCCTCGGGGACGAGCTTGTCCTCGGCGAGCACGTCCTGCTGGAAGTAGCGGTCCTTGGAGTAGGACTTGCCCTGGCCCCGGGACTGCATCGCGCCGAGCGAGCCCATCCCCCGGTACGCCTTGTACTGCTTGCCGTTGATGAAGATCAGCTCGCCGGGGCTCTCCTCGCAGCCGGCCAGCAGGCTGCCGAGCATCACCGTGTCGGCGCCGGCGACCAGCGCCTTGGCGATGTCCCCGGAGTACTGGATGCCGCCGTCGCCGATCACCGGAACACCGGCCGGGCGGGCGGCCCGCGCGGCCTCCATGATCGCGGTGATCTGCGGTACGCCCACCCCGGCGACGATCCGGGTGGTGCAGATCGCGCCCGGGCCGACCCCCACCTTGACGCCGTCGGCGCCCGCGTCGACCAGCGCCTTCGCTCCGGCGTAGGTGGCGATGTTGCCGCCGACGATGTCGACGCCGACGTCCTTCTTGAGCTGACGGACCATGTCCAGCACCGCCCGCTGGTGGCCGTGCGCGGTGTCCACGATGATCACGTCGACGCCGGCGTCGACCAGCGTCCGGGCCCGCTTGTACGCGTCGTCGCCCACCCCGACCGCCGCGGCGACCCGGAGCCGGCCCGCCTCGTCCTTGGTGGCGTTCGGGTACTGCTCGCTCTTGGTGAAGTCCTTGACGGTGATCAGCCCGCGCAGCCGGCCCGAGTCGTCCACGATCGGCAGCTTCTCCACCTTGTGCCGGCGGAGCAGGTCGAGGGCCTCGTCCTTGCTCACCCCGACCGAAGCGGTGATCAGCGGGGTGCGGGTCATGATCTCGTGGACCGGGGTCTCCGGCGCGGAGACGAACCGCATGTCCCGGTTGGTGACGATGCCGACCAACTGCCCGTCGCCGTCGACCACCGGCACGCCGGAGATGCGGTAGCGGCCGCAGAGCTCGTCGACCTCGCGGAGGGTGTCGTCCGGGCTGGCGGTCACCGGGTTGGTGATCATGCCGGACTCGGAGCGCTTGACCAGGTCGACCTGGAGCGCCTGGTCCTCCAGCGAGAGGTTGCGGTGCAGCACCCCGATGCCGCCCTGGCGGGCCATCGCGATCGCCATCCGCGCCTCGGTGACCGTGTCCATCGCGCTGGACAGCAGCGGCACGGTCAGCTCGATGTTGCGGGTGAGCCTGGTGCGGGTGTTGACCCGGCTGGGCACCACGTCCGACTCGCCCGGCTGGAGCAGCACGTCGTCGAAGGTCAGACCGAGCGGCACCACCCGCGCCGAGCCGGCCGGCAGCTCCGGCAGGTGACCACCCGGCTCGCCGTCGCCGACGCCGCCGGGAAGATCAGTGCTGGGCGAATTCTCCACGATTGCTCTCCTGAGCTGCTTGGACGGGCTTCAGCGAGGTGGCGCGCGCGGGCACCGGCGCACGCCGAGGTGACGGCGCGTCGTTTCATCGTACCCATTGGGCTGGGCCGGCCCCGGCGGTGCCGGCGCGGGTCGGCGAGGCCACCGGGGTGGCCGGGGGGACGCGTCCGGCGAGCGTTGGGACTACGGTGAGGGGGTGCACGACGAGCCCATCGACCCGTTCAACGGCGACCCGGCCGATCCGGCTGCTGGTCTGCACGATCCCCGTGAGGAAGATCCGCTCGACCCGCTGACGGAGGTCGAGCGCCAGGACGTCCTGGAGGACCTGGCCGACCTGGAGATCTACCAGGCCCTGCTGTCGCCGATCGGGGTGCGCGGGCTGGTGATCGAGTGCGAGGACTGCCGGGAGCCGCACTACTTCGACTGGGACCTGCTCCGGGGCAACCTGCGCCACCTGCTCAGCTCCGGCCGGCCGCGGGTGCACGAGCCGGCCTACGACCCCGACCCCGACCACTACGTCACCTGGGACTACGCCCGTGGCTACGCGGACGGGGTGCACGACACGCTGACCGAGGCGGCCGAGGAGGAGTCCCCCTCCGACGACTGAGCCCGGACGACTGATCCCGACCGCGGGCGGCCGGCTCAGGCGACCAGGCCGGCGCGGAAACCGGCGGCCACGGCGTGCGCGCGGTCCCGGGCACCGAGCTTGCGGAACAGCCGTCGGGCGTGCGTCTTGACGGTGTCTTCCGAGACGAACAGCTCCCGCCCGATCTCGGCGTTGCTCTTCCCCTCGGCCATCCCGAGCAGCACCTGCAGCTCCCGCTCGGTCAGTCCGACGGCGCCGCGCCCGCTGCGCGCGCCGGGCGCGCCCCGCCGGCCGGTGGGCGCGGGCGCCTCCGGCTCGGCGGCGGCCTCCGGCTCTGCTTCGTCGTCGCCGCGCTGCACCGGTACCACCGACGGTCCCCCGGGCCCCTCGGCCGGTCCGGCGGGCCAGCCCGGGCCCGGATTGCCCGGGGTACGCCCGGCCGAGGGCCGGGGCGGCGCGCCGACCGCGGCGGTGTCCCGGGCCGGATCGGTGACCCGGTTCCGGGTCGTCCGGCCGGGGGCGGAGAGCAGCAGCAGGGCCTTGGCCACCGCGCTGGTCAGGTCGTGGTCGGTGCCCTGGATCAGTCCCCGGGCCCCGGCGTTGATCGTCGCCGCGGCGGCCTCGGACTCCTCGGCGCCGAGCAGCAGCACGGCGGCCTGCGGCGCGCGGGCGAGCACCCGGCGGACGAAGCCGGCACTGTCGGGCCGGGTGAGCGCGGTGTCGGCGAGCACGACGTCGACGGGGCGCTCGGCCAGCCGCAGCATCACCTCGGGATCGGAGACGGCGGTCCGCACGACCGCGGCCAGGCCGAGCCGGGCGGCGGCCGAGGTCAACTGCTGCGCGGCGAGCGGTGTCCGGACGCAGACGAGAACGGTACGCACGGTGGTCTCCTCTCCGCAGAGAGCAGACCATGGCCGGCTGGGCCGGGGTGGAGGTTCTCGGCAATCCTCCGAACTTTTCCGACATCCAGGGCATATGCCGCGACTTGTCCGAGGTTTTCGATCACAGAAGTGTGAGTCTGGGAAAGGTCGGGTACCGAGACGCCAGGCCGGAAACGGTGCGCCTGCGCGGACCGCCGCCCGGACACCGGATGCGAACGAGACCTCCGCGGTGCCGCGCGGGAGGAGGGGTGCTGATGTCGAACGTACGTAGACTGCCCGGACCCATCGTCGACCTGTGGGACTGGCAGCGGCTCGGTGCCTGCCGGGGCCGCGACAGCGCGCAGTTCTTCCACCCCGACGGCGAGCGCGGCTCCTCACGGCTGCGCCGCGAGTCCGGTGCCAAGGCCGTCTGCCGGGCCTGCCCGGTCCGGGCCGAGTGCGCCGCCCACGCGCTGTCCGTCCGCGAGCCGTACGGCGTCTGGGGCGGCTTCAGCGAGTCGGAGCGGCTGCGGCTGCTCGCGCTGGGCTGGGAGGACCTGGCCGACCGCCGGCAGACCCGGGTCGACATCGCCCGGCTGGAGGCCCGCCTGGGCCGCCCCCACAAGTCCGCCGTGCCGGACCAGCGCAAGGTCGCCTGACCCGCCCGCACAGACCTCGTCGACGCCGCACCCCGCACCGGGGCGCGGCGTCGTCGTGTCGGGGCGGACGCGACGGCCGGGCGCAGTCCCCCCGGTTCGGTGCCGACCTGCAGCGACCGGACGGGGTCGGCGAACGCTATGGAGCTGATGTCGTCAACGACTCAGCGGCCGCCCTCCCTACCGTGAATCGTCGACGACATCAGCTCGACAGTGCTCCAGACCGCCGCGTCCCCGGTGCGGCACACCGGGACGCGGCGAACGCGGCCGGGTCAGCGGACGGTGACCTTGACCGTGTGCCAGCCGGTGGCGCCGTCCGGCTCGACCGGCTGTTCCCGGCCGGTCTGCGTCTCACCGGTGGCATCGGTCGCCCGCACCTGGAAAGTGTGCTCGCCCGGGGTGGCGTCCCAGCGCCAGGACCACTGCACCCAGGTGTCCATCGACACCGTCGGGGCGAGCGCCGCCTCCCGCCACGGGCCGCCGTCGACGCGTACCTCCACCCGGCTGATCCCCCGGTGCTGGGCCCAGGCCACCCCGGCCACCATCACCGGGCCGGCGGTGAGCCGGTTGCGCGGGCGGGGCGTGTCGATTCGGGACTGCGTCTTGACCGGTCCCTGCGCCGACCAGCCGCGCGGCACCCAGTACGCGTCGAAGTCGGCGAAGCTGGTCAGCTCCAGCTCGGTCACCCATTTGCACGCCGAGACGTAGCCGTACAGGCCGGGCACCACCATGCGGACCGGGAAGCCGTGCTCGACCGGCAGCGGCTCGCCGTTCATCCCGACCGCCAGCAGGGCGTCCCGCCCGTCCCGCAGCACCGCCGTCGGGGTGCCACAGGTCCAGCCGTCGACCGAGCGCCCCACCACCTGGTCCGCGCCCTCCTCCGGGTCCGCCTCGTCCAGCAACTCCTTGAGGGGTACGCCCAACCACCGGGCGTTGCCGATCAGGTCCCCGCCCACCTCGTTGGAGACGCAGGCCAGGGTCACGTACCGCTCCACCATCGGCCGGGCGAGCAGGTCGGCGAAGCTCAGCTCGATCGGGTTGCGCACCCGCCCGTGGATCCGCAGCCGCCAGGTCTCCGGGTCGACCTGCGGCACCACCAGCGCGGTGTCGATCCGGTAGAACCCGCTGGTCGGGGTGACGTAGGGGGCGAGCTGCGCCAGGGACAGATCGGCACCGGCCGGTACCGCGGGCGCCGCCGCCGACGGGGCGGGCAGCGTGACCGCCTCCCGGGCCGCCGACACGCCCCGGCGGCCGGCGAGCCAGTGCCCGCCCAGCCCGGCCACGGCGGCCGCGCCGGCCAGCACGCCCACCCCGCGCAGGAACCGGCGCCGCGAATCCGGGTCGCTGCTCTCCAACGGCTCCCACCCGGCCGGCGGGCGGCTCACCGGATCCGGGCCGGGTGCGGCCGCCACACCGGCGGCCGGGTCGGGCGCGGCCGGCGTCGACGGGCCGGGCGGGGGTGTCGGCGGGGTCCAGGGCCACGGGTCGACCTCCAGCGGGCCGGCGAGGAAGGCCCAGAGCACCAACCCGCCCAGCCCCGCCCCGACCAGCGAGGGCAACGCGTCGGCGGCGTCCGCGCCGGCCCGGGTGAGGGCGGCGGCCACGCCGAGACCGGCGAAGGCCGCGATGCCGGCCAGGCCGATCCACAGCCGGCGGACCGCCAGCAGCCCGAGCAGCGCGGCGAACGCGGCGAGCAGCAGCGCCGTCCCGACCAGCAGGGCCATCTTGTCGTACGTGCCGAACAGGGTGATGGCGAACTGCTTCAACGGCTCGGGTACGACGTCCACGACCAGCCCGCCGACCGCGATCAGCGGGGCGGACCGGGGGCCGGTGAGGACCGCGACCGGCTCGGCGACGCCGATGGCCACGGCGGCGGCCGTGATCCCGGCGAGCGCGGCGAGGCCGCGGGGCGTGGTGCTCATCGGACCAGTGTTGTCGATCAACCGGACCGACCGCCAACCACGTCAGCGTTCCGTAATGCCCGCCGCAGACGCGTCAGGGCGCACCGTCTGGCGGAGACGGTGCGCCCTGAGTCGGCGTACGCCGTGGGTCAGAAACCCGGGCCGTGCTGGTGGCCGTGACCGTGGCCGTGGCCGTGGCCACCGGCGGCGGCCGGCTCGGCCTTCTCCGGCTTCTCCACCACGAGGCTCTCGGTGGTCAGCAGCAGGCCGGCGATCGAAGCGGCGTTGGTGACCGCGTTGCGGGTCACCTTCACCGGGTCGATGATGCCGGACTTCACCAGGTCGACGTACTGGCCGGTGGCGGCGTCGAGGCCGTTGCCCCACTCCTTGCCGGCGACCTTCTGCACCACCACGTAGCCGTCGTGGCCGGCGTTCTGGGCGATCCAGCGCAGCGGCTCGACCAGCGCCTTGCGGACGATCGAGACGCCGGTCTTCTCGTCACCGGTCAGGCCCAGGTCGTCGGCGAGCACCGGCAGGATCTGCGCCAGGGCGGCACCACCACCGGGCACCGTGCCCTCCTCGACGGCGGCCTTGGTCGCGGCGATGGCGTCCTCGATGCGGTGCTTGCGCTCCTTCATCTCGACCTCGGTCGCCGCGCCCACCTTGATGACCGCGATGCCACCGGAGAGCTTCGCCAGCCGCTCGGCCAGCTTCTCCCGGTCCCACTCGGAGTCCGAGGCCTCGATCTCCTTGCGGATCTGCGCGACCCGGTCGGCCACCTCGGAGGACTGGCCGCCACCGTCGACGACGGTGGTGTTCTCCTTGTCGACCACGACGCGCCGGGCGGTGCCGAGCACCTCCAGGCCGACCTGGTCGAGCTTGTAGCCCAGCTCCGGGGCGACCAGCTCGGCGCCGGTCAGGATCGCCATGTCCTGGAGCATCGCCTTGCGGCGGTCGCCGAAGCCGGGGGCCTTCACCGCGCAGACCTTGAGGGTCTTGCGGATCGAGTTGACCACCAGGGTCGACAGCGCCTGGCCCTCGACGTCCTCGGCGATGATCAGCAGCGGCTTGCTGTTCTGGAGGACCTTCTCCAGCAGCGGCAGCAGCTCCTCGATCGCCGAGATCTTCTGCGTGGTGATGAGGATGTACGGGTCCTCCAGGACCGACTCCTGCGACTCCGCGTCGGTGACGAAGTTCGGCGAGATGAAGCCCTTGTCGAACTGCAGACCCTCGGTCACCTCCAGTTCGGTGGTGAGCGCGGAGCCCTCCTCGACGGTGATGACACCGTCGCGGCCGACCTTCTCCATCGCCTCGGCGATCAGCTCGCCGATGGTGGCGTCCTGCGCGGAGATGGTCGCGACGTTCGCGACCGCCTCCTTGCTGGAGACCTCGACGGCCCGGTCGAGCAGCGCCTCGGAGACCTTGGCCGCCGCCGCGTCGATGCCCCGCTTGAGACCGGACGGGTTGGCCCCGGCGGTCACGTTGCGCAGGCCCTCGCGGACCATGGCCTGGGCCAGCACGGTCGCGGTGGTGGTCCCGTCGCCGGCGACGTCGTTGGTCTTCGTCGCCACCTCCTTGACCAGCTGCGCGCCGAGATTCTCGTAGGGGTTGGTGAGCTCGATCTCCTTGGCGATGGTCACGCCGTCGTTGGTGATCGTGGGCGCACCGAATTTCTTGTCCAGGACGACGTTGCGCCCGCGCGGGCCGAGGGTGACCTTGACCGTGTCCGCGAGGGCGTTGACACCGTGCTCGAGCAGGTGTCGGGCGTCGTCCGAGAAGCTCAGGATCTTCGCCATGAATGTCCCTTCGAAGCGCCGTTGCCCCGGCCGGGCGTGCGGGACCGGGGCAACGACACTGATCGGTTGCTTACTTCTCGATGACCGCGAGGACGTCGCGGGCGGAGAGCACCAGGTACTCCTCGCCGGCGTACTTGACCTCGGTGCCGCCGTACTTCGAGTAGATGACGGTGTCGCCGACGTTCACGTCAACCGGGATCCGGTTGCCCTTGTCGTCGATGCGGCCCGGGCCGACAGCGAGGACGGTGCCCTCCTGCGGCTTCTCCTTGGCGGTGTCGGGGATCACGATGCCCGACGCCGTGGTGGTCTCAGCCTCGTTCGCCTGGACCAGGATCCGGTCCTCGAGCGGCTTGATCGCAACCTTGGTCGCGGTAGTCACGGGCATACCCTCCTGGGGTACTGGTTTCGTTGCCGGTCGACCGGGGCCGACCAGCGTCAATCTGCCACATGCCACCGGGCGGGGCCGTCGTCGCGGGTGCCGGTCCGCCTGGCGTTCAGCGCCCGCGCCGGATGACTCGGGAGCTGGCACCCTCGGGGTGAGAGTGCTAATCGCAGGTTATTCCTCGGCTAGCACTCCGTCAAGGAGAGTGCCAGCGCGTCGCGCCCGAAGGGCCGCGATCGACGCGGCAGGGGCCGGTCGGACGGCGCGAGGCGGGTCGGGAGAATGGGCGCGTGGACATCGACCAGCTCGCCGCGCTGCGTACCCCCGAGGGGTCGGCCGCGCTCGCCGCGGCGGCCGAGCTGGCCGGCGGCGACCCGCTGGCCTCGGCCGCCGCGGTGCGCGCCGCCGGGGTGCCGGCCGGGCTGGCCGCCGCCGCGCTGACCCAGGCCGAGCTGCGCCGCCGGGCGGGGGCATCCGGGTGTACGGGGTGGAGGCCGACCCGGTGACCGCCGCGATGGCCGCCGCGAACGCCGAGGCGGCCGGGCTGGCCGAGGAGTTCACCGTGGAGTGCGGCGACGCCACGGCGTTCGACGTGACCCGGGTGGACGGGGTGTTCTGCGACCCGGCGCGACGCCGGGCGGGCACCGGCCGGCGGATCTTCGACCCGAACGCCTACTCCCCACCCTGGGACTTCGTCATCCGGCTGGCCGCGCGGGTGCCGTACACGGTGGTGAAGGTGGCCCCCGGCATCGACCACGCGCTGATCCCGGCGGGCGCCGAGGCGGAGTGGGTGAGCGCGGACGGTGACCTGGTCGAGGCGGCGCTCTGGTGCGGCCGGCTGGCCGAGGTGCCCCGCCGGGCCACCGTGCTGCGCGGCGACGTCGCGCACCGGCTCACCGGCTCGGGTGCGGCGGAGGCGGCCGTCGGCCCCACCCGCCCCTTCCTGTACGACCCGGACCCGGCCGTGGTCCGCGCGCACCTGGTCGCCGAACTGGCCGACACCCTCGGCGCGACGATCGCCGATCCGAGCATCGCCTACCTGTACGCGGACACCCCGACCCCGACCCCGTTCGCCCGCTGCCTGGAGGTCACCGACGTGCTGCCGTTCTCGCTCAAGCGGCTGCGCGCGCTGCTGCGGGAGCGCCGGGTCGGCCGGGTGGAGATCCTCAAGCGCGGCTCGGCGCTGGAGCCGGAGAAGCTGCGCCGGGACCTGAGGCTGGCCGGCGACAAGCCGGCCAGCCTGGTGCTCACCCGGGTCGCGGGGGCGCCGACCGTGCTGGTCTGCCGGCCCGTCGCGAGCTGACCTCCGGCGTCCGGTTAGCGTGACCGGCATGGCGGGACAGGGCACTCCGGCGACGGCGCTGCTGGCGAAGCGGAAGATCCGGCACAGCACCCACCCGTACGACGTCTCCCCCGACGCGCCGAACTACGGCGCGCTGGTCGCCGAGGCGCTCGGGGTGCCGCCGGAGCGGGTGTTCAAGTCGCTGGTCACCGAGGTGGACGGGGGGCTGACGGTGGCCGTCGTCCCGGTCACCGGCGAACTGGACCTCAAGGCGCTGGCCGCGGCCGTCGGCGGCAAGCGGGCGACGATGGCCGACCGGGCGGCCGCCGAGCGGGCCACCGGTTACGTCCGGGGCGGGATCAGCCCGCTCGGCCAGCGCCGGCGGCTGCCCACGGTGCTGGACTCCTCGGCGCTGGCGTACGACACCATCTACGTCTCGGCCGGCCGTCGCGGCCTCCAGCTCCAACTGGCCCCGGCCGATCTGATCGCGCTGACCGACGCCACCACCGCGGCCCTCGCCGCCCACTGATCAGTTCCGGCCGCCGGAAAAGAAAAACGGCACCGGTGTGGAAACGATTCTCCACGCCCAAACTCGTCGCGCGGCAGAGCGGATCGGACCTGCGGAGATCGCGCTTTTCCCCGCGTTACGGGATCGTTACGGCGGTCCGCCAAACTCGTGAGCTCGGCAGTCTTGCGCCGCCGACACGGGTGGCAATACGTTGCCGCTCACAACAAACCAGCCTGCCACCACCACCCCCGAAAGGACCCGTGCAGATGCGCAAGGGCCTCCTCGCACTCACCGTCGTCGGCCTGCTGGCCGCCAACGGCGTGGCCGGTTGCGGCGACCAGCTCAGCGGCGGCGACGCGGCCGGTGGCGCCAGGAAACCGAAGATCGGCGTGATCCTGCCTGACAGCAGGACCTCCGCCCGTTGGGAGGGCGCGGACCGCCGATTTCTCGAGGAGGCGTTCGACGCCGCCGGAATCGACTCCGACATCCAGAACGCGCAGGGTGACAAGAGCCAGTTCTCCAACATCGCCGAGCAGATGATCACCAATGGCGCGAGCGTCCTGATGATCGTCAATCTCGATTCCGGCACCGGCAAGGCGGTGCTGGAGAAGGCGCGGTCGCAGGGCATCGCCACCATCGACTACGACCGGCTCACCCTCGGCGGCTCGGCGCAGTACTACGTCAGCTTCGACAACGAGGCGGTGGGCAAGCTCCAGGGCCACGGCCTGGCCCGATGCCTGACCGAGCAGGGCGCCCGGAAGCCGGTCGTCGCCTTCCTCAACGGTTCACCGACGGACAACAACGCCACCCTGTTCAAGAGCGGCTACGACTCGGTCCTCAAGCCGAAGTTCGACGCCGGGGAGTTCCGCCGCGGCCCGGACCAGTCGGTGCCGGACTGGAACAACGCCCAGGCCGGGGTCATCTTCGAGCAGATGCTCACCCAGACCGAGGGCCGGATCGACGGCGTCCTCGCGGCCAACGACGGCCTCGGCAACGCGGCCATCTCGGTGCTGAAGAAGAACAAGCTCAACGGCAGGATCCCGGTGACCGGTCAGGACGCCACCACCCAGGGGCTGCGGAACATCCTCGCCGGCGACCAGTGCATGACCGTCTACAAGGCGATCAAGGACGAGGCGAAGGCCGCCGCCGACCTGGCCATCGCGCTGGCCAACGGGGAGCGCAAGGAGACCGGCCAGACGGTCCGGGATCCGGAGAGCGGCCGCGCCGTCGACGCCATCCTGCTCACCCCCAAGGCCATCTACGCCGACGACGTCAAGGACGTGATCGCCGACGGCTTCGTCACCCGGGACGAGGTCTGCTCCGGCGAGTACGCCAAGCTCTGCGCCGCCGCCGGCGTCAACTGACGGCACCCCTGCCGACGCGCAAAGGAGAACCCCGTGTCCGCGACCCCCCTGCTGGAACTGCGCGGGATCGACAAGAGCTTCGGTCCCGTGCAGGTCCTGCGTGACGTCGCTCTCTCCGTTCACCCGGGCGAGGTGACCGCGCTGGTCGGCGACAACGGCGCCGGGAAGTCCACCCTGGTCAAGTGCATCAGCGGTATCCACCCGACGGACTCCGGCGAGTTCCTCTTCGAGGGCCGCCCGGTCACCGTCAGCAGTCCCCGCGACGCCGCCGCGCTCGGCATCGACGTCGTCTACCAGGACCTCGCGCTCTGCGACAACCTCGACATCGTGCAGAACATGTTCCTCGGGCGCGAGAAGCGCCGCGGGATCGCGCTCGACGAACCCACCATGGAGCAGATGGCGGCCGAGACGCTCGCCGGGCTGGGCGTACGCAACCTCAAGTCGCTGCGCCAGCACATCTCCAGCCTCTCCGGCGGCCAGCGGCAGACCGTCGCCATCGCCAAGGCCGTGCTCTGGAACAGCCGACTGGTCATCCTCGACGAGCCGACCGCCGCGCTCGGCCTCGCGCAGACCGCGCAGGTCCTGGAGATAGTCCGCCGGCTGGCGGACAACGGCCTGGCCGTGGTGCTCATCTCGCACAACATGAACGACGTCTTCGCCATCTCCGACCGGATCGCCGCGCTCTACCTCGGCCAGATGCTCGCCCAGGTGAAGACCACCGACATCACCCACTCGCAGGTCGTCGAGCTGATCACCACCGGCCGCTCCCGCCACCTCGGCCTGGGCGCCGGGCCGGACGCGGGCGGCACACGCGACGGCAGCGAACCGGCCCACCTGACCCCGGGAGCAGTCCGATGACCACCACCCTCCTGCCGCGGGACGGGCGCGGGGCCGGCACCCCGGCGCCGACCGTCGGCGACCACGTCCGCGACTACCTCGCCCGGGTACGCGGGGGCGACCTCGGCTCGCTGCCGGCCGTCATCGGCCTCACCGTGCTCTGCCTCGCCTTCGCGACCGTCCGGCCGGTCTTCTTCTCGGCGGCCAACTTCGCCAACCTGTTCACCCAGGGCGCCGCGGTGACCGTGATCGCGATGGGCCTGATCTTCGTGCTGCTGCTCGGCGAGATCGACCTCTCCGCCGGCTTCGCCAGCGGCGTCTGCGCCACCGTGCTGGCCAACGTGCTCAGCGTGCTCGGCTACCCCTGGTACGTCGCGGTCCTCGCCGCCATCGGCACCGGTGTCCTCATCGGCCTGACCATCGGCGTGCTGGTGGCCAAGGTCGGCATCCCGTCCTTCCTGGTCAGCCTGGCCGGCTTCCTCGCCTTCCAGGGCATCGTGCTGCTCCTGATGAAGGAGGGCACCAACATCTCGATCGACGACCAGGTGATCATCGCGATCGAGAACAACTACGTGCCGCCCGTGATCGGGTGGGTGCTGGCCGGCGTCGCCGTCGCCGGGTACGGCGCCGTGCAGTTCCTGCGCCACCGCAACCGGGCCACCCGGGGCCTGGTCACCGAGCCGGTCGCCGTGGTGGCCGCCCGGGTCGCCGGGCTGGCCCTCCTGCTCGGCTGCGCCGTCGGAGTCCTCAACCAGGAACGCAGCATCAACACGGCGATCAGCTCCACCAGGGGGATGCCGGTGGTCGTACCGCTGATCGGGGCCCTGCTGGTCTTCTGGACCTTCGTGCTCAACCGCACCGCGTACGGCCGGCACCTGTACGCGGTGGGCGGCAACCCGGAGGCCGCCCGGCGGGCCGGGATCAACGTGGACCGCCTGAAGATCTCCGCCTTCGTCATCTGCTCCAGCATGGCGGCCGTCGGCGGCATCATCGCCGCCAGCAAGGACCGCTCGGTCGACCCGAACACCGGTGGCAGCAACGTCCTGCTCTACGCGGTCGGCGCGGCGGTCATCGGCGGCACCAGCCTCTTCGGCGGCAAGGGGCGGATGATCCACGCGGTACTCGGCGGCGCGGTGGTGGCTGTCATCATCAATGGCATGGGCCTGCTGGACCTCAGCTCCGGCCTCAAGTACACCTCGACCGGACTGGTGCTGCTGCTGGCCGCGGGCGTCGACGCACTGTCGCGGCGCCGTTCCGTCGCCACCGGCACGCGCTGACCACGGAGTACCAGGAACGATGCGGGTAGGACCGAGCCAGGACGAGATCCGGCGGCAGAACCTCGGGGCTCTGCTGCGGCACGTGCACGTCCACGGCGCGACCTCCCGCGCGGAACTGACCACCACCCTCGGGCTCAACCGCAGCACCATCGGCGCGCTCACCGCCGACCTGGCCGGCGCCGGGCTGGTCAGCGAGGGGACGCCGAAGGAGACCGGTCGCGCCGGCCGGCCGTCGCTGGTCGTCCGGCCCGAGTCGGCCCGGGTCTACGCGTACGCGTACAGCATCGAGGTGGACCGGCTGCGGGCCGCGCGGGTCGGTCTCGGCGGTGAGGTGCTCGACCGCCGGGACCTGGACCGGCCGCGCGGCCTGGACGCCGGGGAGACCGCGCCGCTGCTGGCCGGCGCGCTCAAGGAGATGCACCAGCACGTGGCACCCGGCTCGCTCTGCGTCGGCGCCGGGGTGGCGGTGTGCGGGATGGTCCGCCGCGACGACGGGCTGGTCCGGCTCGGCCCGGCCACCGGCTGGGTGGACCAGCCGATCGGCACGGTGCTCGCCACCGAGCTGGGCATCGACGTACCCGTCACGGTAGGCAACGTGGCGGACATGGCCGCCTTCGCCGAGCACGCCCGGGGCGTCGCCGCCCGCTGCGACAACGTCATCTACCTGTACGGCGACGTCGGCGTCGGCGCCGGCATCATCGCCGGCGGGCGGCGGCTCACCGGCCATGGCGGCTACGGCGGCGAAGTCGGACACATGGTGGTGGTCCGCGACGGCGCCCCCTGCGAGTGCGGCTCCCGGGGCTGCTGGGAGACCGAGATCGGCGAGCACGGGCTGCTCCGCGCCGCCGGCCGTTCGGACGCCCGCGGCCGCGACGCGCTGCTGGCCGTCTTCGACGCCGCCGACCGGGGCGACGCCCGGGCCCAGACGGCGGTCCGTCGGGCCGGCGACTGGCTGGGCTTCGGGGTGGCGAACCTGGTCAACATCTTCAACCCGGAGATGGTCATCTTCGGCGGCACCATGCGCGACCTCTACCTGGCCGCCGCCGCCCAGGTCCGCAGCCGGCTCAACTCGATGGGGCTGCCCGCCTGCCTGGAGCACGTCCGGCTGCGCACCCCCAAGCTCGGGGCGGACGCGGCGCTGATCGGCGCGGCGGAGCTGGCCTTCGAGCGGCTCCTCGCCGACCCGCTCGACGCCGGCTGACCGGCGGCTCCCGCCGACGCCCCGGCCTGCGTACCCTGTCGCACGTGGACGTCCAGCTGCGCGCCTCCGACGACGACCGGCACCGGGTGGTTGCCGAGCTGCAACGGCACACCGGCGCGGGGCGGCTCACCCTGGACGAGTTCTCCGATCGCGTCGCCGCGGTCTGGACGGCGCGGACCCTGGGCGAGCTGGCCGACCTGACCCGCGACCTGCCCACGGCACCCGCGCCGGCCGCCGCGGGCGACGCCACCGGGCACGGCCGGCGGGAACTGCTGGTGCTCTTCGCGGTCGCCGCGGCCACCCTGCTGCTACTCGGGATCTTCATGGCGCTGTCCCGCTGACCGGCATCCTGGGCTGACTTGTCGCTCAGCATTGGTGAACTGATCGGGTCGGTGGTCCGTACCAGTGGACGGACGGGCAGCCGGGTGCGCTGCCCGGCGTGACACGTACGGCCCGGACCGAGGAGGCACCGCAGGATGGCACCGCTGGAATCCGCACGTCGTCGGCCAGGGCACCGGACCCACCGGGTGGCGGTGCTGCTCATCGCGCTGGTGGCGGGGCTCGGCGTCCTGCCCGGCGTGGCCGTGGCCGCACCGGGCAACCAGATCAACGCCGCCGACATGACGCTGCTCAACGGGGTACGGCTGGCCGGGCTCTGGGAGATGCCGGCCGGGCAGATGGCCGCCGAGAAGGGGGTGTCCCCCCGGGTACGGGAGATCGGGGCCGAGATCGCCCGCCAGCACGGGGTGCTCGACCAGTTGGTCGTCAACGCCGCCAACAAGCTGAACACCACCCTGCCGACGGATCCCACCACCGAGCAGAAGGGGTGGCTGACCGAGATGCAGGAGGCGAACGGCAACCAGTTCGACCAGATCTTCGTCACCCGGCTCCGGGTGGCGCACGGCAAGATCTTCCCGGTGATCGGCGCGGTCCGGGCCAGCACCCGGGACGCCACCGTCCGTAGGCTCGCGGACGAGGCCAACAAGTTCGTCACCGACCACATGGCGATGCTGGAGAGCACCGGGCTGGTCCGCTGGCAGCAGATGCCGCCGGCCGCGCTGCCGCCCGCCCAGAGCGACTCGCTGATCGCCGCCGCCAAGGCCGGCGCCCCCGCCCCGTCGGTCGGGGTCAGCACCACCATCGTCTGGGCGGTCTTCCTGCTCGCCCTCGGCGTCGGAGGCGTCTCCACCTGGCGCATCCTGCGCCGCAGCTGACCACCGGATCGCCGACGGCGGCCGGGGACGGGGCAGGCCCGTTCCGGACCGGCCGCCGTCGGCGTGCGTCAGCGGTCGACCTGGGTGAAGTCCCAGGAGCGCGGGGGCCGGGCGACCAGCATGGCCGGCGGCTCGGGCAGTGGCCGGGGGCTGCTCCGCCACTTGGAGACGACCACCACCCGGTGATCGGTGGAGGAGAAGACCTCGCTGGACAGGTGCAGCGGGTCGTGTTCCAGCTCCGGCAGGGCGGTGTCGCAGACCCAGGTGATCAGGTCGGCGAAGCCGTACGGCTCCGCGCGCGCCTCCCACATCCGCACGATCACGTCGGCGCTCCCCTTCCGTGCCGTCACACGCTGACCGTGGTCAGCGGCAGGGCCGAGTCGGCCGGCAGGTCCAGCCGGCTCGGCGTCACCCCCGCCGCGACCAGGTGCGAACCGAGCGCCGCGACCATGGCGCCGTTGTCGGTGCAGAGCTTCGGCCGGGGTACGCGGACCCGGATGCCGTGCTTCGCCGCGCGGTGCTCGGCCATCGCCCGCAGCCGCGAGTTGGCGGCCACTCCCCCGCCGATCACCAGCGTCTCGATCCCGTTGGCCCGGCAGGCGTCGAGCGCCTTGGCGGTCAGCACGTCGCAGACCGCCTCCTGGAAGGAAGCCGCCACGTCGGCCACCGGCACCGGCTCACCGGCCCGCTGGCGGGCCTCGACCCAGCGGGCGACGGCGGTCTTCAGGCCGGAGAAGGAGAAGTCGTACCGGTGGGCGGCGAGGTCCTTGGCGGCGGTGAGACCACGCGGGAACCCGATCGCCGCCGGGTCGCCGGCCCGGGCCTCCCGGTCGATGTACGGGCCGCCGGGGAAGGGCAGTCCGAGCAGGCGGGCCACCTTGTCGAAGGCCTCCCCCGCCGCGTCGTCGATGGTCGCGCCGAGCGGGGTGACCCCCCGGGCGAGGTCGTCGACGAGCAGCAGGGAGGAGTGCCCGCCGGAGACCAGCATGGCGACCGCCGGCTCGGGCAGCGGGCCGTGTTCCAGGGTGTCCACGGCGACGTGCGCGGCGAGGTGGTTCACCCCGTACACCGGCTTCTCGGCGGCCAGCGCGTAGCCCTTGGCGGCGGCCACGCCGACCAGGAGCGCGCCGGCCAGCCCCGGACCGGACGTCACCGCGATCGCGTCGATGTCGGCGAGCGTCACGCCCGCCTCCTTCAGCGCCCGGTCCATGGTGGGCACGATCGCCTCCAGGTGCGCGCGGCTGGCCACCTCGGGCACCACGCCGCCGAACCGGGCGTGCTGCTCGACGCTGGAGGCGATCGCGTCGGCGAGCAGGGTGTGCCCGCGCACGATGCCGACACCGGTCTCGTCGCAGGAGGTCTCGATCCCCAGGACCAGGGGCTCGTCAGCCATCAGTCGTCCGTCCCGTCCTCGGTCGGGGCCGCGACGCGCCGCATGACCAGCGCGTCGGTGTTGCTCGGTTGGTAGTAGCCGCGGCGGACGCCGATCGGCTCGAAGCCGTACGTGGCGTAGAGCTTCTGGGCGGGCGCGTTGTCCGCCGCCACCTCCAGCAGGACGGTGCGGACGTCGCGCCGGGCCGCCTCGGCGAGCAGCTCCTCCAGCAGCATCCGGCCGACGCCGCGCCGCTGAGCGTCCCGCCGGACGGCGACGTTCTGCACCCAGGCCTCGTCCGGCTGGACGGTCAGCCCCGCGTACCCGAGCACCGTGCCGTCGACGTCGGTGGCGACCCGGTACCAGTGGCCGCTCGCCAGCTCGTTCCAGAACATCGCGGGGGACCACTGCTCGGCGCCGAAGAGGTCCGCCTCGATCGGCAGCACCTCGTCGACGTGCCACCAGCGGAACCGGGTCAGTCGTACCGGCGCGCTCACGGCAGGACCGACTTGCGGGCGGTCGCCGCCACCGCGTCCGGCCGGCGCAGGTACAGCGGGGTGAGCGCCTCCGTCGGCGCGCCGGCCCGGATCCGCTCGGCGGCCAGCGCGGCCAGCGCGGTGGCGTCGGGGTAGCGCGGCTCGACCCGCAGCGGCAGGTCGAGCACGTCGGCGTACCGGTGGGCGCCGTCGCCCACCGCGGCGGTGACGGCCAGGCCGCGGGCCCGTTCGGCGGCGACCGTGGGGGTGTCGACGTTCGGCCCGGCGATCCGCTGGCCGGCGCCGTCGTAGACGGCCCAGTAGACCTCCCGGCGGCGGGCGTCGCTGGCCGCGAGGACCGGTTCGCCGAGCGCCGCCGGGTAACCGATGGCGTCCAGCGAGCAGACGCCGTACGTGGGGACGCCGAGCACCTGGCCCATCGTGGCGGCGGTGACCAGGCCGACCCGCAGCCCGGTGAACGGGCCGGGACCGAGCCCGGCGACGATCGCGCCCAGGTCGCGCGGCCGCACCTCCGCGTCGGCGAGCACCGCATCCACCTGCGGCGCGAGCAGTTCGCCGTGGGCCCGCGCGTCGACCGTGCAGCGGTGCGCCCGCGGCACGACCCCGTCCGCCGAGACCTCCACCAGCGCCGCGGTCACCGCGGGGGTCGAGGAGTCCACCACCAGTACGAGCACGGTATGCCAGCCTAGTCGCCCTACCGGTCATCCCCGGTCACACCCCGTCGGCCCGGGCGCCGCGGGGCGGTCCTCCGGGCGCGAGCGACCGGTCAACCGCCCACGGCCGCCACGAGTGCCGCGTGGTGGACCGGTTGACCATCGGAACGGCCGCCGTCACGGAAGGTAACGTCAGCCCCCCGCACCCCGCAGTGAGCGATATGCCTGTGAGGCATAAATATGACTGACAGGCATATCGCTCACTGCCGTTAGGCCATCATCCGTGGATGCCTGAGAGTAGTCGTCTCGCCACCCAGATCGCCGCCATCCTGCGTCGGGAGCGGGGCGCACGGTCGCTGACGCAGCAGGAGCTGGCTGACCTGGCCGGGGTGAGCCAGGGGGCGGTGGCGCGCGTCGAACGGGGTGAGCGGGTACCCAGCGTCCCGCTGATCGAGCGACTCCTCGCCGCGTTCGATCTCCAGCTCACCGTCGCCGTCGAGCCACTGGACTGCCACCTCGACGCCCGGATGGACGCCCTGGCCGCCCGGCCACTCGCCCAGCGGGTCGATGAGCTGGGGCTGGACCGAATCCTGGACCGGCTGAGCGAGCTACCCCATCTGCTGACCGGCAGTACCGCGGCGCTGCTCCAGGGCGCCCCGGTGCCAACCGACGCGGTCGAGATTGCCGTTCGCTGGCGTGACTCGGCCCGCTTCACCGCCTGGCTGGACGCGGCCTACGGACAACGGTGGAACGCCCGGTGGAGCGAGTTCGGCGGGCTCCGCCTGGAACCGGAGGAGCCCGGCGAGCACCGCTGGCAGACCCGGTACGGCCAGCTCCGCGCGCAGATGTGCGAAGAACTGCCGGAGGCGATCGAGGTGCGGCACGGGGACCGGAGCTACCGGGTGGTGCCGCTGGTCGCGGTGGAGCTCACCGACCCCCGCGCCGCCGAACTGCTGCGTCGCCACCGCCAGCGGACGGCCGGGTCAGCCGGCTGAGCGCTCCCAGTCGACGGTGGGCAGACCGGCGTCGGCGAGCGCCTTGTTCGCGGCGCTGAACGGGCGGCTGCCGAGGAAGCCGCGTGGGTTCATCGGGCTGGGGTGCCCGGCCTCCAGCACCACGTGCTGCGGGTTGGTGACCAGGGCCGCCTTCTTGCGGGCGTAGCCGCCCCAGAGCAGAAAGACCACCCGCTGCTCCATCGCGTCGAGCGCCCGGATGGTGGCGTCGGTGAACTCCTCCCACCCCTGGTTGCCGTGCGAGCCGGGAGTGGCCTGGCGGACGGTCAGCACCGCGTTGAGCAGCAGCACGCCCTGCGCCGCCCAGCCGTTGAGGTTGCCGCTGCGTGGCTTCGGCACGCCGAGGTCCTCGCCCAGTTCCTTGAAGACGTTGCGCAGGGACGGCGGCACCGTCACCCCGTCCCGGACGCTGAAACTGAGCCCGTGCGCCTGCCCGGCCCGGTGGTAGGGGTCCTGCCCGAGGATCAGCACCCGGCACTGCTCCGGCCCGCACAGCCGGTAGGCGGAGAAGAGGTCCTCCACCGGCGGGAAGACGGTCTGGGTGGCGTACTCACGGGCGACGAATTCGACCAGCGCCGCGGTGCGGGCCGGGTCGAGGTGCGGGGTGAGCACGGCACGCCACTCCTCCGGCAGGAGCGCCAGCAGGTCCAGGGCGGGGGTGTCGTCGGGCATCGGCAACCTTTCGCAGTCTGTGCCGGCACTCTAGGCAGCTGGTACGACAGCCCTCAGCGCAGGGCTGCCAGACGCCGCGCCCAGTCGCCCCCGACCGGCTCCAGCTCGACCAGCCGGGTGTCGTCCTCCCGCCGGTCGAGGCGTACCCGCAGGTGGGCGTCGACCAGCTGTTCGACCAGTCCCTCGCCCCACTCGACCACGGTCACCGAGTCGTCCACCGAGGCGTCCAGGTCCAGGTCGTCGATCTCGGCCCGCGGGTCGGCCGCGTCGCCCAGCCGGTACGCGTCGGCGTGCACCAGGGCCACCGTGCCGCCCCGGGCCGGGTCCGGCCGGTGCACCCGGGCGATCACGAAGGTCGGCGAGGTGATGGCGCCGAGCACCCCCAGCCCGGCGCCGATGCCCTGGGTCAGCGCGGTCTTGCCGGCGCCCAGCGGGCCGGTGAGCAGCAGCAGGTCGCCGGCGCGCAGCACCCCGGCCAGCCGGCGGCCGAACGCGTGGGTGTCCTCGACCGTCGGCAGCGTGACGGTCAGCGTCACAGCCCCTCCAGGAAGTCCCAGAGCGCCTTGTCGACCTCGTCGGCGTGTTCCAGCATCACCACGTGCCCGCTGTCGTTGACCTTGATGTACCGGGCGTGCGGCAGCCGGCGCACGATCTCCTCCGAGTGGGTCACCGGCGTGATCATGTCCTTGTCACCGACCACGACCAGCACCGGCGTGCCGCTGAGCGCGGCCAGCGCCGGGAAGCGCGAGTGCGTGGCGAGGGTACGCAGGTAGCGGGTGACCGTGTCGGCGGACGTCCGCGAGTTCATCTCCTCCACATAGGAGACCAGGGCCGGGCTGGGCTTGCGGGTGCCGAAGCCGTACTTGCGGGTCAGCAGCCAGGCGACGTTGGAGGTCGACTTCCGGGCCCGGTCGATGACCGTCCCGCCGTACCGGGTGGCGTTGCTCATCATGTAGAGCACCGGCGCGCCGACCCGGCCGATCAGCGCCGGGGCCACCAGCTTGGTCTCCGCGAGCAGACCGCCCGAGGTGGCCATCAGCACCGTGCCGACCACCCGGTCGCCGAACATCTCCGGGTACAGCTCGGCGAAGGCCATGATGGTCATTCCGCCCATCGAGTGGCCGACCAGCACCAGCGGCCCCTCCGGGGCGGTCCGGTCGATCACCCGGCGCAGGGTGCGGCCCAGCGCGGCGAGGTCGTACTCGCCGCTCTCCAGCCGCCCGGAGCGGCCGTGACCGGGCTGGTCGTACGCCACGATCCGGTGCTCGCCCCGCTCGGCGAGCAGCTTGCGCTGGAAATGGAACGTCCCCATGTCCAGGCAGAAGCCGTGCACCAGCACCACGGTCGGCCGCCCCGGCGCCGGACGGGTCGGCTCGACCACCTCGACGTGGATGTCGGTGCCGTCCGGCAGCTCCAGCCGGAACGCGTCGTCGTACCGCTGCTCGCCGAAGACCTCGTGCGCGTACCGGTCGGTGGGGTCGGCCTTGAGCCGGCGGACCAGGGCGCGCTCGCTCACCACGCCCGCGGCGAGCCCTGCGGCGGCGACGCCGACCGCGGCCCCGACCACGCCGGCGACCTTGCCGGCGGCGGTGCGCGGCCGGGGGATGCGAAAGCGCTGGCTCACGGCGCTACCTTGATTCGCGACTGCGGGGCTCGCAAACCCGGCTCACTCCTCGCGCTCACGGCCGCTCGCCGTCGTAGACCCGGGGCACCCGGCTGCTGCCGAAACGGGTGACGATCTCGTAGTTGATGGTGCCGACCGCCTCGGCCCAGTCGTCGGCGGTGGGCTCGCCGTCCGCGCCGCTGCCGAAGAGGGTGGCGACGTCCCCGGCGGCCACCGCGTCCTCGCCGCAGTCGAGCACGAACTGGTCCATGCAGACCCGCCCGGAGATGGTGCGCCGCTTCCCGCCGAGCTGCACCGGCCCGACGTTGGAGGCGTGCCGGGGCACCCCGTCGGCATAGCCGAGCGGCACCACGGCCAGGTTCGCCTCCCGCCCGGTGGTGTAGGTGTGACCGTAGGAGACGCCGGTGC
This sequence comes from Micromonospora sp. U56, assembly GCF_018070095.1. Lineage (NCBI taxonomy): Bacteria > Bacillati > Actinomycetota > Actinomycetes > Micromonosporales > Micromonosporaceae > Micromonospora > Micromonospora sp. U56. Next base: position 37,167 of record NZ_JAGPYL010000016.1, on the reverse strand, counting down.
CCTCGGGCACCCGCTTGGTCAGCATCACCCGGGCCCGGCCGGTCATCGCCGGACGCAGCCCGAAGCGCTCCCCCGCCACCGGCGAGAGGCCGTAGCCGGCGATCCCCGGGCGGACCAGGTCGAAGTGGGTGTCCGGGCGGGTCAGCGTGGCCGCCGAGTTGGCCAGGTGCCGGTAGCGCGGGCGCAGCCCGGCCCGCTCGACCATGGCCAGCCCCTCGTGGAAGACCGCCAGCTGGCGGTCCGTGGTGGGGTGGCCGGGCAGGTCCGCGTACACGAAGTGGCTCCACACGCCGACCACCTCGACCAGGCCGTCGGCCTGGGCCTTCGCGGCGGCCTCCAGCAGGGTCGGCCAGTCGGCGACGGTGGCCCCGCCCCGGGACAGCCCGGTGTCGATCTTCAGGTGCAGCCGGGCCGGGCGGTCCGCCCGGCGGCTCGCCTCGATCATCTCGTCCAGCTGCGGCAGGCTGGCGGCGCCCAGGTCGACCCCGGCCGCGACGCCCTCGTGCAGCGGCAGCCCGGGGGCGAGCAGCCAGGCCAGCACCGGCGCGGTGATCCCGGCCCGGCGCAGGGTCAGCGCCTCGTCCAGCGTGCAGACCCCGAGCCAGTCCGCCCCGGCGTCGAGCGCGGCCCGGGCCGACGGGACCATGCCGTGGCCGTACCCGTCGCCCTTCACCACCGCCATCAGCTCGGCGCTCGTGCCCGACCGGAGCCGGGCCACGTTGTCACGGATCGCGTCGAGATCGACGCGTACCTCGGCCTGCCACATACGCCCAGCCTACTTGCGCCGGTGATCACACGACCGCGCTCCCGCCCGCGTCGGCGACCCGCGCCACGCCGGGGAGCGCGACCGCGGCTCAGTCCACCAGCGGGGCCAGCACCGGGCGCAGGGCGGCCGCCACGTCGGACGCGGTCGCCGGCCCACCCCGGGCCGCCTCCCGTCCGGCCAGCCCGTGCAGGTACGCGGCCGTCGCCGCCGCCCGCTCCGGGGCCAGCCCGGCGGCGAGCAGCGAGCCGAGTAGCCCGGCCAGCACGTCCCCGGTGCCCCCGGTGGCCAGCGCGGAGGTGCCGGTCGGGTTGACGTACGCCCGGCCGTCCGGCGTGCCGATCACCGTGCGGTCCCCCTTGAGCAGGACCGTCGCGTTCATCCAGGCGGCCAGCCGCAGCGCGGCGGAGACCCGGTCGGCCCCCGGCTCCTCCCCGCAGAGCCGGGTGAACTCGCGGTCGTGCGGGGTGACCACGATCGGGGCGTCCCGGTTGCGCAGCCGGTCGGCGAGCGAGCCGTCCACCAGCAGGGTGAGCGCGTCCGCGTCGAGCACCGCCGGCACCGGCGCGGAGAGCACCGCGCGCAGCTCGCCGGCGGCGTCCTCGCCGGTGCCCAGCCCCGAGCCGCAGACCCAGGCCTGGACCCGGCCGGCGTCGGCGACCCGCCCGGTGGCGATCACCGACGGGTGCTGGTGCAGCACCTCCGCGCGGGCCCCGCCGGCGTAGCGGACCATGCCGGTCGGCCCGGCCAGGGCGCCACCCACCGAGAGCACCGCCGCGCCCGGGTACGTGGCCGACCCGGTCGCCACCCCGACCACGCCCCGGCTGTACTTCTCCGTGGCCGGGCCCAGCCGGGGCCACCACTCGACCATGTCCGACCACTCGGTCACCCGCAGCGCCGGTGACCCGCGCAGCCACGGCTCCAGCCCGATGTCGACCAGCTCCACCTGCCCGGCGAGGGCGGCGGCCGGCCCGACCACCAGGGCGGGCTTGAGCGCGCCGAAGGCCACCGTCACGTCGGCCCGCACCGCGCTGTGCCGGCCGGCGGCGGTCAGCGGCACGTGGCCGGTGTCCACCGCCACCCCGCTCGGCACGTCCACCGCGACCACGGTCGCCCGCGCGCCGTCGCGCCCGCAGTACCGGACCAGGCTGGCCGCGAGCTGCTCGGCGGTCTCCCGCAGCCCGCCGGTTCCGCCGATCCCGACGATGCCGTCGAGCACCAGGTCGACCAGGGCCGGGGGCCGGTCGACCAGCCGCCCGCCGGCGGCGCGCAGCGCCGCCACCCCCTCGGCGTGCGCCCGGCCGGGGGTCAGCAGCAGCGCCGACACGGCCACCCCGCGCCGGGCCAGCAGCGCCCCGGCGTAGAGCGCGTCACCGCCGTTGTCGCCGGTGCCGACCAGCAGCAGGACCCGCGCGCCGTACACCCCGCCCCGGTCGGCGAGGAGCAGCGCGCAACGCCGGGCCAGCCCGGCCGCGGCCCGCTTCATCAGCGTCCCGGGCGGGAGGGTGGCCATCAGGCCGGCCTCCGCCGCGCGCACGTCCGCGACCCGCCACACCGGTTTCATGCCACACCGTCCCGTCTGTCACCTCGCGGGCCGGCCCGGGGGCCCGCCCGGCCGATCAGCGTTCCGCGACCACCATGGCCGAGGCGATCCCGCCGTCGTGCGACAGCGAGAGATGCCAGCGGTTGATCCCGCGCTCCACCGCGGCGGCGGCCACGGTGCCGGAGACGGTGAGCCAGGGCCGGCCGTCCGGGTCCGGCACGATCTCGCAGTCGTGCCAGCTCAGGCCGGCCGGGGCGCCCAGGGCCTTGGCGACCGCCTCCTTGGCGGCGAACCGGGCGGCCATCGACTCCGGGGAGCGCGGGTTGCCGGAGCGGGTGTATCGCTCCGCCTCGGTGAAGAGCCGGTCGGCGAGCAGCGGCGTGCGGGCCAGCGCCCGGGCGAACCGGTCCACCAGCACGACGTCGATGCCGACCGCGACGATCACGACGCTCACCCTACCGGCGGGAAGGGCGGCAGATTAGCTGCCTGCTCGGCTGTGGGCAACGCCTGTGGAAAACCCTCGGGTACGACCACCGTCCGCCGTCCACAGGCCCCCCGGTGACCGGTGCCGCTGCCTAGCGTCGACGTGGTGCTGACGGAGGGGGCGCGGGTGGACGGGGAGCCGGTGCAGGTGCGGGCCGCGGTGCTGCGCGAGGTGGCGGGCGGGCTCGCCGACGAGGCGTACGCGCTGGCGCACGGGCTGGTCGGCGTGCCGGGGCTGGTGGTGGCGGCGGCCGAGTGGCGGGCGGCGGCCGCGCTGACCCGGCTGGAGTCCGCGGTGCACGACTGGCACGGCGCGCTCGCCGCCCGGGTGGCGGAGGCCGGATCCGCGCTGCGCGCGGCGGCCGACGGGTACGACGCGGCCGACGACCGGGCGGCCGGCCGGCTCGCCGGGCTGCCCCGATGACCGGGTACGCGCAGCTCTGGCGGGCCGCGCCCGGCAGGTGGGGTGCGGCCGGGGCGGCCTGGCGCGGGCTGGCCGACCCGGTGCGGCGCCGCCGGGCGGCGCTGAACGAGCGCGCGACGACGCTGCGCGCGGCCTGGTCGGGTGGGGCCGCCGGGGCGGCCGACGGGCGGCTCGGCGTGCTCCGGGGCGAGCTGACCGCGCTGCTGCCCGCCCTGATCGAGGCCGACCAGGTGCTGGCCGAGTTCGCCGGCCGGCTCCGGGTGGCGAAGGCCCGGCTGGCGGAGGCGGTGGCGCTAGCCGACCGCACCGGCGTGCTCGTCGACCGCCACGGCCGGGTCAGCACGGCTCCGCCCAGCGCGCCGACCTGGGCCGGCCCGGAGGCCGGTGTCCTGCCCGGCGCCGGGCTCCGCTCGGGCGCACCGCCGGGCGGCCGGTCCCTGCCCGGCGGGCGGACCGGGTCGGGTTCGGCCGCGATGCCGGGCGCCGACGTCGACGCGGCAGCCGGACCGCTGGCGCTGGACCAGGTGGCCACCGCGCTGCGGGACGCGCTGGCGCTGGCCGACGCGGCGGACCGGGAGGCGGCCATCCGACTGGACGAGCTGAGCGGGGCGGCGCGCGCCGGCTGGGCCGACCCGCCGCCACCGGGCCGTCCACCGGCCGACGCCGACCCGGCGACCGTCCGGGCCTGGTGGGCGGGGCTCACCCCGGCCCAGCGCCGCTGGCTGGTGCGGCACGAGCCGGGCCGGGTCGGGCGGCTCGACGGGGTGCCGGTCGCCGCCCGGGACCAGGCCAACCGGCTGCTGCTCGACGACCGGCGGGAGGCACTGCTCGCCGCGCGGCGGGAGTTGCTGGGGCGGGCGGCCCCCGGCCTGGCGGAGCGGGCCGGGCTGCGCCGCCTGGACGCGGGGCTGGCCGGCCTCGACGGGCTCGCCGGGCGGCTGGCGGCGGGGCCGCCCCGGTCGTACCTGCTGGGGCTGGATCCGACCGGGGACGGGCGGGCGATCGTGGCGCTCGGCAACCCGGACCGCGCCGACCGGGTGCTGACCTACGTGCCGGGGATGACCGCCGACCTCGCCGACGCCCCGGCCGAGCTGGGCCGGGCCGGTCGGGTGCTGTCCCGCTGCGCCGGCCTCGCGCCGGGGCGGGAGACGGCGGCGGTGCTCTGGCTGGACTACGACGCGCCGGACTTCCTGCCCGAGGCGGCCCGGTCCAGCCAGGCCGGGGACGCCGGGCCGGCGCTGCACCGCTTCCAGGAGGGGCTGCGCGAGACCCACGAGGGCCCGCCGGCCCGGCAGACGGTGCTGGGGCACAGCTACGGGTCGCTGGTGGTGGGCGCCGCCGCCCGGGACCACGGTCTCGACGCGGACGCCCTGGTCTTCGTGGGCTCGCCGGGAGTCGGGGTGGACCGGGCCGAGGCGCTGGGCCTGCCACCGGAGCGGGTCTGGGCGAGCACCGCGCCGGACGACGTGATCCGGCTGGTCGAGCCGCCCGGGCAGCTCACCGGCCGGGCGGTCCTGGCGGCGTCGCCGCTGGCCACGGCGGTGTCGCTGCTCCGCCCCGACGACCACGAGCTGTGGTTCGGCCACGACCCCAGCGACCCGGGCTTCGGCGGGCGCACCTTTCCCAGCGGCCGGTACGGCCACACCGGTTACTGGGAGGCCGGCAACCCGGCGCTGGACGGGATGGCCCGGATCGTGCTCGGCCGGTGAGCGGCTCCACCCGTGCCGTCGGTCGTCCCGCCGGGCGGCCTCAACCGTCCGGGTCGGCCGGACCACGGCCGGGCGGGCGGAACGAGCGGACCCCGCCGGCCGTGGTCACGGCGGGCGGGGTCCGGTGGACGCTGGCGTCAGGTCACTCCACGGTGACCGACTTCGCCAGGTTGCGCGGCTGGTCCACGTCGTGTCCCCGGGCCGCGGCGATCTCAGCGGCGAGCACCTGCAGCGGCACGGTGGTGACCAGCGGGGCCAGCAGGGTCGGCGTACGCGGCACGTAGATCAGGTGGTCGGCGTAGCGGACGACCGCCTCGTCGCCCTCCTCGGCGATCACGATGGTCCGGGCGCCCCGGGCACGGACCTCCTGGATGTTGGAGACGACCTTGTCGTGCAGCATGCCCCGGCCGACCGGCGACGGCACCACGCAGATCACCGGGGTGCCCTTGTCGATGAGCGAGATCGGGCCGTGCTTCAGCTCGCCGGCGGCGAAGCCCTCGGCGTGCATGTACGCGAGCTCCTTGAGCTTGAGCGCACCCTCCAGGGCCACCGGGTAGCCGACGTGCCGGCCGATGAAGAGGATGGTCGGCTCGGACTTCAGGTCGCGGGCCAGCTCGCGGACCGGCTCGATCCGGTCGAGCAGCTCGCGCAGCTTGCCCGGCATCTCCTGGAGCTGGGCGACGACCGCGCCCACCTCGTCGGCGAACTTGATCCCACGCACCTGGGCCAGGTGCAGGCCGATCAGGTAGCAGGCCACGACCTGGGTGAGGAACGCCTTGGTGGAGGCGACGGCGATCTCCGGGCCGCCGTGCGTGTAGAGCACGGCGTCGGACTCGCGCGGGATGGTGGAGCCGTTGGTGTTGCAGATGGCCAGCACGCGGGCCTTCTGCTCCTTGGCGTGGCGCAGCGCCATCAGGGTGTCCATGGTCTCGCCGGACTGCGAGATCACCACGATCAGCGTGGACCGGTCGAGCACCGGGTCGCGGTAGCGGAACTCGCTGGCCAGCTCCACCTCGCAGGGGATCCGGGTCCAGTGCTCGATGGCGTACTTGGCGACCAGGCCGGCGTGGTAGGAGGTGCCACAGGCCACGATGAAGATCTTGTCGACGTCGCGCAGGTCCTGGTCGCTGAGGCGGACCTCGTCGAGGGCGATCTCACCGGTCTCGGTGAGCCGGCCGAGCAGCGTGTCGGCGATCGCCTGCGGCTGCTCCTCGATCTCCTTGAGCATGAACCAGTCGTAGCCGCCCTTCTCCGCGGCCGAGGAGTCCCAGTCGATGTGGAAGTCCTTGCCGGTGGCGGGCTGACCGGCGAAGTCGGTGATCTCGATGCTGTCGCCGGTGATCAGGACGATCTGGTCCTGGCCCAGCTCGACCGCCTCGCGGGTGTGCTCGATGAACGCGGCCACGTCGCTGGCCAGGTAGTTCTCCCCGTCGCCGCGACCGACGACCAGCGGCGAGTTGCGCCGGGCGCCGACCACCGCGCCGGGGATGCCGGCGTCGACGGCCAGCAGGGTGAAGGCGCCCTCCAGCCGCCGGCAGACGACCCGCATGGCCGAGGCCAGCAGCTGCGGACTGTCGGCCTCGCCGGCCCCGCGCAGGTCGGCCAGCGCCGCCGACAGCAGGTGGGCGGCGCACTCGGTGTCGGTGTCGCTGGTGAACTGGACGCCGTCGGCCTCCAGCTCGGCCCGGAGCTTGGCGAAGTTCTCGATGATGCCGTTGTGGATCACGGCGACCCGGCCGTCGGGGGCCAGGTGCGGGTGGGCGTTGCGGTCGGTCGGACCGCCGTGGGTGGCCCAGCGGGTGTGCCCGATGCCGGTGGTGCCGTCCCCGATGCCGATCGGGCTGGCGGCGCAGTCGTCGGGGTTGCTGGCGGCGCGCTCGGAGAGCACCTTCTCCAGGTTGGCCAGCTTGCCGGCCTTCTTCTCGGTCAGCAGTTCGTCATCGCAGACGATCGCCACGCCGGCCGAGTCGTAGCCGCGGTACTCCAGCCGCCGCAGTCCGTCGAGCACGATGCCGAGCGCCGGGCGCGAGCCGGCGTAACCCACGATTCCACACATGGTCCGCAGCCTAACCCAGTTTCGCTCATCACGCGTGCGCGGAAGTCGGCTAAACAATCACTGAATTTGAGCGATCGGCCGGTAACGGGGGTCCTGCGGACAACCCTGCCCCGCCGTCCGTGCGGGCCACGGGGGCCGACGGGGTTGCGGGCCCGCCCCCGGTACGACAGTCTCTCGGCGGATCCGGCACGTCCCTCGGGCGGCCCGTTCGTCCCGTTCCCCCTCGCCGTTCCGGAGCAGCCATGTCCGACCCGTCCTCGCCCGACCCGTCCTCGCCCGAGCCGTCGCCGCCCGCACCGCAGGCTTCCGAGCCGTCGCCCGCCGCCCCGGTCGAGCCGTCGACCCCGACGGGTGGCACGGGGTCCGCCCCGGCCGACCCGACCGCCCCACCGGCCCCCTCGCCGTCCACCTGGACGCCGCCGGACCCGCTGGCCGCGCCGCAGCCCTGGACGGCGCCGGAGCCCTGGGCGGCCCGGCCGGCCGCACCCCGGCCCGCGACGCCCCCCGCCGGGCCGCACGCCCCACCCGCCGCGCCCGGCGGCGCTCTCGGCGGCGCACCCGGCGGCCCGGTCGGACCGGGTACGCCGCCCGCCGGCTGGCCCCCGGCCGGGTACCCGTCGCCCTACCCGCCGTCCGGCTATCCGCCGCCCTACGCGTACCCCGGGTACCGGCCGGCACCCGACCCGGCTCAGGGACGGCGGGTCGTGGGCATCGTCATCGCCGTCGTCGCGGTGCTCGTCCTGGGCGTGTGCGGGTGCGTGGGGGTGGGCAGCGCGCTGGTCGGGCGGTACACCCCGACCGCCGACGATCCGTACTACGACGACCCGGACCCGTACTACGACGACGACTACGACGAGGAGAGCGCCGCCCCGACCTGGACGCCGCCCACCCCCAGCGAACCGGCGACGGCGGCCGCCACGCCGTCGACCGGCCGCGGCCGGTTCGTGGTGTCGTACGAGGTGACCGGCGAGGGGCGCGGCGACGTCCAGTACTACGACGCCAACGGCGAGTTCATCCGGCTCGAAGGCGTGCGGCTGCCCTGGCGGCAGCAGATCCGCACAGACGACCCGGAGCGGGTGCTGGTGATGGCCTGGAACAACGCCGACGAGGGAAGGGTCACCTGCTCCGCCCGGGTCGGCGACCGCCGGCCGGTGACCGACGCCGGCGAGCCGGGATACCAGGTCAGCTGCGGGGCCCACTGAGGTCGGTGCCGCGCGCCCGTAGGCTGGCCGGCGTGACGACGCCAGATGTCGACCCGCTCGTGGCCCGGATGCGTCCGTTCGGCACCACGATCTTCGCCGAGATGTCCGCGCTGGCCGTCCGCACCGGCGCGGTCAACCTCGGGCAGGGCTTCCCGGACAGCGACGGCCCGCCGGAGATGCTGGCGGCGGCGGCCGAGGCGCTGCGCGGCGGGCAGAACCAGTACCCGCCGGGCCCGGGCATCCCCGCGCTGCGCCGGGCCGTCGCCGACCACCAGCGCCGCTTCCACGGGCTGGAGTACGACCCGGACGGCGAGATCGTGGTCACCGCCGGCGCCACCGAGGCGATCGCCGCCAGCATCCTCGCCCTCTGCGAGCCCGGCGACGAGGTGGTCTGCTTCGAGCCGTACTACGACTCGTACGCGGCCTCCATCGCGCTGGCCGGCGCGGTCCGGCGGCCGGTGACCCTGCGTCCCGGCGACGACGGCCGGTACGCCTTCGACCCGGCGGCGCTGCGCGCCGCGTTCGGCCCGCGGACCCGGCTGGTGCTGCTGAACTCCCCGCACAACCCGACCGGGAAGGTGTTCACCCCCGACGAGCTGGCCCTGGTCGCCGAGCTGTGCCAGGAGCACGACGCGTACGCGGTCACCGACGAGGTGTACGAGCACCTGGTCTTCCCCGACGCCGCCGCGCCGCACGTGCCCCTGGCCACCCTGCCCGGGATGCGGGAGCGGACGCTGCGGATCTCGTCGGCGGGCAAGACCTTCTCCTGCACCGGTTGGAAGGTCGGCTGGGCCAGCGGCCCGGCTCCCCTGGTCTCGGCGGTGCTGCGGGTCAAGCAGTTCCTCACCTTCGTCAACGCGGCGCCGCTGCAACCGGCGGTCGCCGTGGCGCTGGCCCTGCCGGACTCCTACTTCACCGACTTCCAGGAGGGCATGCGCCGGCGCCGGGACCAGCTCGTCGCCGGGCTGACCGACGCGGGCTTCAACGCGCTGACCCCGGAGGGGACGTACTTCGTCACCGCCGACGTGACCGCGCTGGGCGGGCGGGACGGGGTGGAGTTCTGCCGGTCGCTGCCCGAGCGGTGCGGCGTGGTCGCGGTGCCCACCCAGGTCTTCTACGACGACCCCGAGGCGGGCCGGCGGCTGGTCCGGTTCGCCTTCTGCAAGCGTCCCGAGGTGCTCACCGATGCGGTCACCCGCCTGCGCCGACTGAAAGAGGCCCGATGACCGACGGGTACACCGAACGGGTCCGCCGGCTCACCGCGCTGCGCGGCTGCGACACCGTGCTCTCCGGGGCCCGGCCGCCCTCGGTCGTCGAGCAGCTCGACGCCATCCGCGCCGCCGCCTCCGACGAGCTGCTGCCGGACTTCTACGGCGAGGGCGGCGCGGTCGAGGCGCTGGAGCGCCGGGTGGCCGACCTGCTCGGAACGGAGGCGGCCGCCTTCTTCCCCACCGGCACGATGGCCCAGCAGGTCGCCATGCGGTACGGCGCCGAGGTGACCGGGCGCAGCGCGATCGGCCTGCACCCGCTGAGCCACCCGCTGGTGCACGAACGGGACGCGTACGCGGTGCTCGGCGGGCTGCGGGCGGTGCTCACCACGACGGCCCCGCGCAACCCGACCGCCGAGGAGGTCGCCGCGCTCGACGAGCCGGTCGGCAGCCTGCTGCTCGAACTGCCACTGCGCGACGCGGGTTTCGTGCTGCCGACCTGGGACGAGCTGGTGGCGGTGGTCGGGGCGGCCCGGGACCGGGGCGCCGGGGTGCACTTCGACGGTGCCCGGCTCTGGGAGTCCACCGTCCACCTCGGTCGGTCCCTGGCCGAGATCGCGGCCCTCGCCGACAGCGTCTACGTCTCGTTCTACAAGTCCCTCGGCGGCCACGCCGGCGCCGTGCTGGCCGGCCCGGCCGACCTGGTCCGCTACGCGCGGGCCTGGCGGCACCGGTACGGCGGCACCGTCTTCCAGCAGTGGCCGGCGGCGCTGGCCGCCCTCGCCGGCCTGAACGGGAAGCTGCCGCGGCTGGCCAGCTACGTCGGGCACGCGAAGGTGGTGGCCGCGGCGCTGGCCGGCCTGCCCGGCGCGCGGGTGTACCCAGCACCGCCGCACACCCACCAGTTCCGGCTGTGGCTGCCGCATCCGGCGGGCGCGCTGAACGACGCGAACCTCGCCCTCGCCGAGGAGGAGAAGGCGTGGTTCGTCGGCGGCTGGCAGGACACCGAGGTGCCGGGGCTGGCGATGGCCGAGGTCACGGTGGCCGGGCCGGCGACCGAGCTGGCCGCCGACCAGGTGGTCGAGCTGGGCGGGCGGTTCCTCCGCCGGGTCCGCACCGCCTGACGGCCGGCGGCCGGCCGCGCCGGGGAAGGTGGAGCGCGCAACTCAGCGGGCCGTGCACATCCGGCCCCCAGCACCTGCATCTCGGCTCCGTCCATTTTCCCCCGTTGTTCATTTCCGGTCGGCCCGCCGAGGTGTATGCGCGGTCCACCGCGGCACACCCGGCGCATCGATCGGCGGACAACATCGGCCGACCCGACAGTCGCGCCGCTCACCAGCGCAGATCCACTGCGGGTGAGAATTCCCCCGGCCGCAAATGACCATTCCCCGTCACGAGTGGCTGACGTCAATACCCTGTCACATTCTCACACCCGCATCCAATGATGTCGGGTGATAGGCTGACCCGAGCCCGATTGCAATCAATTCGGCATGGGGGAGAAGATGCGCTACGCACGGCTCGGCGGCGACGGTCCGCAAATACGAGCCATCGGCCTCGGCTGCATGGGGATGTCCTGGGGATACGACGAGGACGGGCGCGACGACGACCATTCCGTCGCGGTCATCCACCGGGCGATCGAGCTGGGCTGCAACCTTCTCGACACGGCGGACCTGTACGGCCCGTTCACCAACGAACGCCTGGTCGGCCGGGCGCTGCGCGGGCGCCGTGACCAGGTCGTGCTGGCGACCAAGGGCGGCCTGCTGGCCGACGGCAGCCGCGCGGTGCACCGCAACGGACGCCCCGAACACCTGCGGGCGGCGTGCGAGGCGAGCCTGCTCAGGCTGGGGGTGGACCATGTCGACCTCTACCAGCTGCACCGCGTCGATCCGGCCGTTCCGATCGAGGAGAGCTGGGGGACGCTGTCCGAGCTGGTGACCGAGGGCAAGGCCCGGATGATCGGGTTGTCCGAGGTGTCGGTCGACGAGATCCGGCGGGCCGAGGAGATCCACCCGGTCGCGAGCGTCCAGTCCGAGCTGTCCCTGTGGACGCGTGAGCCGCTGGATTCGGTCCTGCCGTACTGCACCGAGAAACAGATCACCTTTTTGCCGTTCGCGCCGCTCGGCCGCGGTTTCCTCACCGGTCGTTTCGCCGGCACCGCCGACCTGCCGGTCCGGGACGGCCGGCGCAACCTGCCACGTTTCCAACCAGATACAATTTCCGCAAATCAAGAAATCGCCCGGCGGATTGTTCGTATCAGTTCCGAAATGGGGTCGACACCTGCGCAGGCGGCGCTCGCCTGGCTACTGGCGCTCGCCGACAACGTGGTTCCCATTCCGGGCACGAAGACGCTCAGCCATGTGGAAGAAAACATGGCCGCGGATTCGATCACGCTGACTGCGGACGCGCGTTCGGCACTCGACGCCCTCCCCGAGCCCATGGGCACCAGGTACTGAGCCGGCACACATTCCGCGACGCAATTCGACGGCGGTTGTCGCCCCACATCATCGGGGCGGCAACCGTCGCGTCGTGGAGGACGTCACCTCGGCGACGGCGAGGACCCCAGCGCCTCTGAATGGCGCCGGGCCCGGCCGCGAGCCCTGAGCGCGCGGCCGGGCCGACCCGTCAGGCGGTCGGGCTGGCGGCGCGTACGTGCTCGGCGATCCGCTCGGCGACGCTCCGGGCGGTCGCCTCGGTGGCGGCCTCCACCATCACCCGCACCAGCGGCTCGGTGCCGGACGGGCGCAGCAGCACCCGGCCGGTCTCGCCCAGCTCTGCCTCGGCGCGCTCCACCTCGGCCCGTACCTCGGGGGCGCCGGCGCCGACGGTGCGGTCACCGACCGGCACGTTGATCAGCACCTGCGGCAGCTTCGTGACCACCGAGGCCAGCTCGGCCAGCGACTTGCCGGTGGCGGCGAGCCGCGACATCAGGTGCAGCCCGGTGAGCACGCCGTCGCCCGTGGTGGCGTACGCCGGCATGACGATGTGACCGCTCTGCTCGCCGCCGAGGGCCAGGCCGGAGGCGCGCAGTTCCTCCAGGACGTACCGGTCGCCGACCTTGGTCTCGATCAGCCGGATGCCCTCCGCGGACATCGCCAGGCGCAGGCCGAGGTTGCTCATCACGGTCGCGACCAGGGTGTCCTGGGCGAGCGTGCCGGCCTCCCGCATGGCGAGCGCGAGGATCGCCATCAGCTGGTCGCCGTCGACCTCATCGCCGTCGGCGGTCACCGCGACGCACCGGTCGGCGTCGCCGTCGTGCGCGATGCCCAGGTGGGCGCCGTGCTCGACGACGGCGGCGCGCAGCCCGTCGATGTGGTTGGAACCGCAGTCGTCGTTGATGTTGAGCCCGTCCGGCTCGGCGTGGATGGCGATCACCTCGGCGCCCGCCTCCCGGTACGCCACCGGGGCCACCTCGGCGGCGGCGCCGTTGGCGCAGTCCACCACCACCTTGATCCCGTCCAGCCGGTGCGGCACCGTGCCGACCAGGTGCTGCACGTAGTGGTCGGCGCCGTCGAGCAGGTCGTGCACCCGGCCGACGCCGGCGCCGATCGGCCGGTCCCAGGCGGTGGTGGCGTTCGCCTCGACGGCCGCCTCGATCCGCATCTCGATCTCGTCCGGCAGCTTGTGCCCGCCGGCAGCGAAGAGCTTGATCCCGTTGTCCGGCATCGGGTTGTGCGAGGCGGAGAGCATCACGCCCAGGTCGGCCTTGGCCTCGGCGGTGAGGAAGGCGACCGCCGGGGTCGGCAGCACGCCGACCCGGACCACGTTGGCCCCGGCGCTGGTGAGCCCGGCGACGACGGCCGCCTCCAGCATCTCGCCGCTGGCCCGGGTGTCCCGGCCAACCACGGCGAGCGGGGGATGCGTCTTGTCCGACTCGGCCAGCGTGTGTGCGGCGGCCACCGCCACCGCCAGCGCCAACTCGGGGGTGAGATCCGCGTTCGCCCGCCCGCGTACGCCGTCCGTGCCGAACAACCGGCCCATACCCGCCAACCTCCGATGAAAGGGTCCCAGGGGAAACGGCGAACGGCCGGGCCACCTCCCGTGTGGGGAGGCGATCCCGGCCGTCCGTCAGAAGTACAACGTGTCGCTGATGATCAGCGCTTCGAGTACTGAGGAGCCTTACGGGCCTTCTTGAGGCCGTACTTCTTGCTCTCCTTGACCCGGGCGTCCCGGGTCAGGAAGCCGGCCTTCTTCAGGGCCGGGCGGTCGTCCGGCTCGTTGACGATCAGCGCCCGGGCGATGGCCAGCCGCAGCGCACCGGCCTGGCCGGTGGTGCCGCCGCCACGCAGGTTGGCGATGACGTCGAACGCCTCGGGCTTCTCGGCGGTGACCAGCGGGTCCTTGATGAGCTGCTGGTGCACCTTGCTCGGGAAGTAGGCCTCGAGGTCCCGGCCGTTGCAGGTGATCTTGCCGCTGCCGGGGACGATGCGCACCCGGACGATGGCCTCCTTGCGCCGACCCACGGTCTGGATCGGGCGGTCACCACGAGGCGCGCGGGCGACGGGCGCCGGCGCCTCGGTGGCCTCGGGGGCGACCTCGGTCTCGGTGATGTCGGTCATGCTGCTTCCTTCGCCCGCGCTCACTGCGCGATCTGCTTGATCTCGAACGGCACCGGCTGCTGCGCGCCGTGCGGGTGCTCGGCACCGGCGTAGACCTTCAGCTTCTTGATGAGCTGACGACCGAGCTTGTTGTGCGGGAGCATGCCCTTCACGGCCAGCTCGATGGCCCGCTCGGGACGCTTGGTCAGCAGCTCGTCGTAGCCGACCTGCTTCAGACCACCCGGGTAACCGGAGTGGCGGTAGGCAATCTTGGTCTGACGCTTGTTGCCGGTCAGCGCAACCTTGCCCGCGTTCACGATGACGACGAAGTCGCCCGTGTCGACGTGCGGCGCGAAAGTCGGCTTGTGCTTGCCGCGCAGCAGCGTGGCGGCGTGGGTGGCCAGGCGGCCCAGCACGACATCAGAGGCGTCGATAACGTGCCACTGACGCTCGATCTCACCCGGCTTCGGGCTGTACGTACGCACAGGTCTACCTTGTCTCGTCGTCGGTCTGGGGTCGCGCGCCGAGGTGACCAGGCGCGCACGAACGACCAAGCGTACCTGATGCGGCACGCCTCTGGATGTCGTACAACAGCAGGCAACGATACCCGGCGCCCCGTCGGCAGGTCAAAACGGGGGGTCACCCAGCGTGGCTTGCGACGTGACGATGGTACAGGTCATACCCCGGCCAGCCGGCGCGGGCCCGGGCGCAGGTACACCGCCCAGGTCAGGGCGAAGCAGAGCGCGTACCAGCCGATGAAGGCCAGGTACGCCGCGTCGGCGTTGCCGGAGGTCAGGAACGACTGCCGGAAGGCGATGTTGACCAGCACCCCACCGGACGCGCCGACCGCCCCGGCGATGCCGATCAGCGACCCGGACAGCCGGCGGGCCCGCCGCTCGGCCGCCTCGGGGTCGCCGGTCAGCTCCCCCTCGGCCGCCGCCTTGGCGCGGAAGATCGCCGGGATCATCTTGTACGTCGACCCGTTGCCGATCCCGGAGAAGACGAAGAGTGCCAGGAACCCGGTCAGGTAGAGCGGGAACGACTGCTCCCGGGCCGCGTACAGCACCAGCCCGGCGCCCAGGGCCATCGCCACGAAGTTCCAGAAGGTGACCCGGGCGCCGCCGAGCCGGTCGGCCAACTGGCCGCCGAGCGGCCGGATCAGCGACCCGACCAGCGGGCCGAGGAAGGTCAGCCAGGCGGCGTCGACCGGGGTCGGAAAACGCTCGGCGAACTGGAGCTGGAGCACCTGCCCGAAGGCGAAGCCGAAGCCGATGAAGGAGCCGAAGGTGCCGATGTAGAGCAGCGACATCACCCAGGTGTGCGGTTGGCGGGCCGCCTCGCGCAGCGCGCCCGGCTCGTTGTGGGCGTTGGGGAGGTTGTCCAGCCAGCGCGCCGAGGCCAGCGCGGCCAGCACGATCAGCGGCAGGTATACCGCCGGCACCAGCCGGGGGTACGCCGCCCCCGCGGTGGCCAGCACGGCGAGCCCGACCAACTGCACCGCCGGCACGCCGAGGTTGCCGCCGCCGGCGTTGAGCCCCAGCGCGCGGCCCTTGAGCCGGTCCGGGAAGAAGAGGTTGATGTTCGCCATCGAGGAGGCGAAGTTGCCCCCGCCGACCCCGGTGAGGCAGGCCAGCACCATCAGCGTGGTGTACGACACTCCCGGTTCCAGCAGCACCGTCATCGGCACCGCCGGCACCAGCAGCAACAGGGCGCTGACGATGGTCCAGTTCCGGCCGCCGAAGCGGGCCACCGCCAGCGTGTAGGGCAGCCGCAGCACCGCGCCGAGCGCGGCCGGCACGGCGGTGAGCAGGAACTTCCCCGCCGGGTCGATGCCGTACGCGGGACCGAGGAAGAGCACGGTGACCGACCAGAGGCTCCACACGGAGAAGCCGATGTGCTCGGCGAAGATCGACACCCAGAGGTTGCGGCGGGCGATCGGCGCCCCGGTCGTACGCCAGAACGTGGGGTCCTCGGGGCGCCAGTCGTCGATCCGGTGCCGGCGCCCGGCGGCGGCCGTGGGGTCGGCGGGGGCTGTTGTCGTGGGGGCGAGCGTGCTCACGGCGGCTCCTCCTGGTCGATGTGACATCCAGGAGGTTAGGAACGGCCGGTTACCCGACGGTGCCTGTCGCGGGTCGTTCCGGAAACGGAGATCGCACGTCAGCCGACGGGCGGTGGTGAGGCGGTCAGAGCTGCTGGAGGATGCGCAGCGCCCGCCCCACCCGCTGCATGGTCTCGGTGTCGGCGACGTCGACGCACTCGGTGAACCACTTCTTCATCGGCGAGGAGAGCCGATCGGGCATCACCACGTAGCCGCCCATCGGCACGGCGAGCGGGGAGTCCCGCAGCAGCGCCGTCTCGACCACCTCGGCCACCATCACGATCGGCACGTCGGTGGAGTTGTAGACGTCGGTGCTGATCACCAGCCCGAGCCGTTCCCGGGCGCCCTCGATCCGCCAGATCTCGCCCCTACGCAGCACGCGGACGTCCGCCGAAGAGCGCGTCGTCGACCATGCCGACCTCCCGGGCGTCGGCCAGCGCGGCGGTCTCCAGGTCGAGCCCCGCCCGGCCGACCGCGGCGGCGTGCGCGGTGAAGACCTCGCGCAGCGCCTTCTCCCGGGCCGCCTGGTCCATCCACGCGGAGAGCGACAGCCCCTCGCGCTTGGCGAACCGGCGTGCCTCCTCGATCGTCTCGTCGGAGAACGACAGCGTCACCTTGGCAGTCATGCCGCTGAGACTACCCTCTGGTATGACCACCAGTCATCCCACCTCCCACCAGCCGACGAACCACCCAAACCGCCCCCCCTGAGCGCACTTTCAGAGAAGGAGTGGCCATTCCGCCTCGGATAGCCACTCCTTCTGTGAAAGTGCGGGGACTTGGGGGTGGGGTCAGGCGGGCGGGCGGGTGCCGCCGAAGACGGCGAACCGCCACGCCTTGAAGAAGCAGTCCACGTCGACCAGCCCGGCCTCGGCGAGCCACCGGCACTGCGCCGCCACCGGCGCCGGCCGGTCGTGCCGCATCCGCTCCCGGGCGGCGGCCAGTTCCGCGTCGTCGGACCCGAGCGCGGTGGCCTGGGCCACCCAGACCTCGTCGTAGCGGCGGTCTAGGCCGGGGGTCGGGCCGGCGACCTGTTCGGCGTTGACGAACACCCCGCCGGGCGTCAGCGCCGCGGCGGCGCGCCGGTAGAGGGCGCGCTTGCCGTCGTCGTCGAGGTGGTGGACGGCCAGGGCGGAGACCACCGCGTCGTACCGGCCGGCGGGGAGCGGATCGGCCAGGTCGGCGACCACCGTCCGGTGCGGCACGCCCCGGGCGGCCAGCGCGTCGGCGGCCACCGCCAGCATCCGCGGGGCGCCGTCGAGCAGGGTCACCCGGACCCCGGGCAGCGCCGCGGTGAGCAGCAGCGAGAGCAGCCCGGTGCCCGCGCCCAGGTCCAGCACCTCGGGGGTACGCCCTGCGGCCAGCGCGGCCCGCAGCGGCACGGCTGCCACCTCCACCGCGGTGCCGTAGAAGTCGTCGAAGCGCGGCACCAGGCGCCGTCTGGCCTGGTCGTAGCTGCCGGCCACCGCGTCGAACGCCACCGTCACGCTCATCGTCGCCTCCCATATTTCAGGACGGTTGTCCCGTATTCTAGACCCGCCGACCGGCCGGCTGCCCCGGGTCGGTGTGAGGCGCTCTTGACAGGACCGAAACAGACGGGACCCGGACCGGAAACCGCCCCCCGGCACGCTTCACTGGCATGACAGACCGTGCCCGCTCCGCGACCCGATCGGGGGGCGACCCCCGGCAGGCGGAGACGCACTGCCCGTACTGCGCCCTGCAGTGCGGGATGGTCCTGCGCGAGACCGGCGACCGGGTGGAGGTGCTCCCCCGCCAGTTCCCCACCAACCGGGGTGGGCTGTGCCAGAAGGGCTGGACCGCCGCCGAGCTGCTGGACCACCCGGACCGGCTGACCACCCCCCTGGTGCGCGACCCGGCCACCGGCGAGCTGCGCCCGGCGACCTGGGCCGCCGCGCTCGACCGGATCGCCGCCGGCATCCGCGCCGTCCAGGCCGGACACGGCCGGGACGCGGTGGCGGTCTTCGGCGGCGGCGGGCTCACCAACGAGAAGGCGTACGCGCTCGGCAAGTTCGCCCGGGTGGCGCTACGTACCCGGCACATCGACTACAACGGCCGGTGGTGCATGTCCTCCGCCGCCGCGGCCGGGATCCGCGCCTTCGGCGTCGACCGGGGGCTGCCCTTCCCGCTGGCCGACCTCGGCCGGGCGGAGACCCTGCTGCTGGTCGGCGCCAACCCGGCGGAGACCATGCCACCGCTGATGCGCCACCTCGCCGACCAGCGGGAACGCGGCGGACGCCTGATCGTCATCGACCCCCGGGTCACCGCCACCGCCCGGCAGGCCGACCTGCACCTGCAACCGCTGCCCGGCACCGACCTGGCGGTGGCCAACGCGCTGCTGCACATCGCGCTCACCGAGGGCCTCATCGACAAGGACTACGTCGCCGCCCGGACCACCGGCTTCGACGAGGTACGCCGTACCGTGGCCGGCTACTGGCCGGCGGAGGTGGAACGGCTCTCCGGAGTGCCGGTGGCCGACCTGGAGGCGACCGCCCGCGCGCTGGCCACCGCCGGCAGCGCGATCATCCTCACCGCCCGGGGCGCGGAGCAGCACGCCAAGGGCGTCGACACCGTCAGCGCCTTCGTCAACCTGGCGCTCGCCCTCGGCCTGCCCGGCCGGCCCGGCTCCGGCTACGGCTGCCTGACCGGCCAGGGCAACGGCCAGGGCGGCCGGGAACACGGGCAGAAGGCCGACCAGCTGCCCGGGTACCGGAAGATCGACGACCCGGCGGCCCGGGAGCACGTGGCGGGCGTGTGGGGCGTCGATCCCGAGGACCTGCCCGGGCCGGGCGTGCCGGCGTACCAGCTGCTGGAGTCGCTCGGCACCCCGGGCGGTCCCCGGGCGATGCTGGTCTTCGGCTCCAACCCGGTGGTCTCCGCGCCCCGGGCGGCCCTGATCGAGTCCCGACTGCGCGGGCTCGACCTGCTGGTGGTGGCCGACTTCCTGCTCTCCGAGACGGCCGCCCTCGCCGACGTGGTGCTGCCCGTCGCGCAGTGGGCCGAGGAGGACGGCACGATGACCAACCTGGAGGGTCGGGTGCTGCGCCGCCGGGCGCTGCGCGAGCCGCCGCCCGGGGTCCGGAGCGACCTTGCGGTCCTCACCGAGCTGGCCAACCGGCTGGACGCCCCGGCGTCCTTCCCGACCGACCCGGCCGAGGTCTTCACCGAGCTGCGCCGGGCCTCGGCCGGCGGCGTCGCCGACTACGCCGGGGTGAGCTGGGAGCGGATCGAGGCCGACGAGGGCGTCTTCTGGCCCTGCCCCGACCCGGCCGGGCCGGACACGCCCCGGCTCTTCGCCGACTCCTTCCCCACCCCGGATGGCCGGGCCCGGTTCCAGCCGGTGACCCACCGGCCCGCCGCCGAGCCGGTCTGCACCGACTATCCGCTGCACTTCACCACCGGTCGGGTGCTCGCCCAGTACCAGTCCGGCACCCAGACCCGGCGGGTCGCCGCGCTGCGCCGGGCCGCCCCGGGCGGCTTCGTCGAGCTGCACCCCGACCTGGCCGCCCGGCTCGGCGTGGCCGAGGGCGACCAGGTACGGGTCGCCTCCCGCCGGGGCGAGCTGCGGGCGCCGGCCCGGCTCACCCCGACGATCCGGCCGGACACCGTCTTCGCGCCGTTCCACTGGGGCGGCGCGGCCCGGGCCAACTCCGTGACCAGTGACGCGACGGACCCGGTCTCCGGGATGCCCGAATTCAAGATCTGCGCCGTACGGGTGGAGAAGGCATGAATGTGGTCATCGTGGGATACGGCATGGCCGGGTCCCGGCTCGCCGCCGAACTGCACGCCCGGGACGGGGACCTGAAGGTCGTCGTGCTCGGGGCGGAGCCGCACCGGGCGTACAACCGGATCATGCTCTCCACCCTGCTGGCGGGGAAGGTCGCCGAGCCGGACGTGGAGCTGGCCGAGGTGGCCGGGCAGGGCGTCGACGTGCGTACCGGCGTGCAGGTGACCTCGATCGACCGGGACGCCCGCGTGGTCCACACCGACGACGGCGACCGGATCCCCTACGACCACCTGGTGCTCGCCACCGGCAGCCGGGCCATCGTGCCGCCGCTGCCCGGCCTGGACCCGGCCGACCTGCCGGAGCGGGTGGTCCCGTTCCGCACGCTGGACGACTGCCGGCGGATCCTCGCCGCCGCCGAGGGTGCCCGCAGCGCCCTGGTGCTCGGCGGCGGGCTGCTCGGGCTGGAGGCGGCGCGCGGGCTCGCCGCCCGGGGGCTCGACGTCGGCGTGGTGCACCCGGTGCCGTACCTGATGGAACGCCAGCTCGACCCGACCGGCGCGGCCGTGCTGGCCAATACCCTCGCCGGCCTCGGGGTGACCACCCACCTGTCCGTCGCGGCCACCGGCGTGGCGGCGGACGCCGACGGGGTGCGCCTCGACCTGGCCGACGGCCGGTCGCTCTCCGCCGACCTGCTGGTGATCTCCTGCGGGGTACGCCCCGACACCGCGCTGGCCGCCGCGGCCGGGCTGGACGTGGACCGGGGCGTGGTGGTCGACGACCAGCTCCGCACCGGCGACCCCCGGATCTCGGCGATCGGCGACTGTGCCCAGCACGACGGCACGCTGACCGGGCTGGTCGCGCCGGCCTGGGCGCAGGCCCGAGTGCTGGCCCAGGCGCTCACCGGCGAGGACCCGGCCGCCCGGTACCGGCCCCGGCCGGTGGTGACCCGGCTGAAGGCGGCCGGCATCGACCTCGCCGCGATGGGCGACCCCGCCGACGGCCCGGGCGAGGAGCTGACCTTCGCCGACCCGGCCCGGGGCACGTACGCCCGGCTGCGCATCCACGAGGAGCGGCTGACCGCCGCGATCCTGCTCGGGGACAACCCGTCGGTCGGCACGGTGGTGCAGCTCTTCGACCGGGGCGCGCCGGTGCCGGCCGACCGGCGGGCGCTGCTGCTGGGCCGCGCGCTGGGCGGGACCGCGGCGGCGCCGGCGGAGTCCCCGGCGCTGATGCCGGACGCGGCCACCGTCTGCCAGTGCAACGACGTGCGCAAGGGCGCGCTGGTCGCCTGCTGGCGGGCCGGGGCCCGGACGGTGGACGAGGTGGTGGCGACGACCCACGCGGCCACCGGCTGCGGCGGCTGCCGGGACGCGGTCGCCGGCATCGTCGACTGGCTGTCCGAGGCGGACTCGGTGGGGGCGAACCGATGACCGGACGGAAAGCGATCGACCGAACTGACGTGACAGGACCGCGAGGAGGTGACGCGATGACCGGCGGACGATTGGTCGTCGTCGGCAACGGCATGGTCGGACAACGGTTCGTCGAGGCGCTGCGCGCCCGCGACCACGACCGGCGGTGGCGGGTGACGGTGCTCGCCGAGGAACACCGGGCGGCGTACGACCGGGTGCGGCTCTCGGCGTTCTTCGACGGGGTGGGTGCCGACGAGCTGAACCTGCACACCCCCGACGACGGGGTCGACCTGCGCCTCGGCGAGGCCGTCACCGGCGTCGACCGGGAACGGCGGGTGGTGACCACCGCGGCCGGCGAGCACCCGTACGACGCGCTGGTGCTGGCCACCGGGTCGTACCCGTTCGTGCCGCCGGTGGACGGCGCGGCGCTGCCCGGGGTCTTCGTCTACCGCACCCTGGACGACCTGGAGGCGATCCGGGCGCACGCCCGGGGTCGGCGTACCGGCGCGGTGATCGGCGGCGGCCTGCTCGGCCTGGAGGCGGCCAACGCCCTGCGCCTGCTCAGCCTGGCCACCCACGTGGTCGAGTTCGCGCCCCGGCTGATGCCGGTGCAGGTCGACGAGGCGGGCGGCGCGATGCTGCGCCGCTACGTCGAGGAGCTGGGGGTCACCACCCACCTCGGGGTGGCCACCACCGCGCTGTGCCCCGGCCCGGACGGCGTCGTGGCCGGGCTGGAGCTCTCCGACGGCAGCAGGGTCGACGCGGAACTCGTGGTGGTGGCCGCCGGCATCCGCCCCCGCGACGAGCTGGCCCGGGCCGCCGGGCTGGCGCTGGGCCCGCGCGGCGGGGTGCTGGTCGACGCGACCTGCCGCAGCGACGACGAGCGGATCTGGGCGGTGGGCGAGTGCGCGGCGGTCGACGGCACCTGCCACGGCCTGGTCGCCCCCGGGTACGCGATGGCCGAGGTCGTCGCCGACCGGCTGCTCGGCGGGTCGGCGACCTTCCCCGGGGCGGACACCGCCACCAAGCTCAAGCTGCTCGGCGTGGACGTGGCCTCGTTCGGCGACGCGCACGGCACGACGCCGGGCTGCCTGGACGTGACCTTCACCGACCCGGCCACCCGGTCGTACGCGAAGCTGGTCCTCTCCGACGACGCGCAGACGCTGCTCGGCGGCGTGCTGGTCGGGGACGCGAGCGCCTACCCCACGCTGCGGGCCAGCGTCGGCGGGCCGCTGCCCGCTCCCCCGCTGGCGCTGCTGGCCCCGGCCGGCGGGGCGGGCGCCGGGGCCGCGGCGCTGCCCGGCGCGGCGCAGGTCTGCTCCTGCAACGCGGTGACCCGCGACGACATCGACACCGCGATCGCCGGCGGCGCGACGGACGTGCCGGCGCTGAAGGCGTGCACCCGGGCCGGCACCAGCTGCGGATCGTGCGTGCCGATGCTCAAGCAGTTGCTCGACGCGGCCGGGGTGAAGCAGTCCACGGCGCTCTGCGAACACTTCGACGCCAGCCGGCAGGAACTCTTCGACATCGTCCGGGTGCGCGGCATCCGCACCTTCTCCGCGCTCATCGCCGAGCACGGGCGGGGACGCGGCTGCGACATCTGCAAGCCGGTGGTGGCCTCGATCCTGGCCTCGCTGGGCACCGGGCACGTGCTCGACGGCGAGCAGGCCTCGTTGCAGGACACCAATGACCACTTCCTGGCCAACCTGCAACGCGACGGCAGCTACTCGGTGGTGCCCCGGATCCCCGGCGGGGAGATCACCCCGGAGAAGCTGATCGTGATCGGTGAGGTGGCCCGCGACTTCCGGCTCTACACCAAGATCACCGGCGGGCAGCGGATCGACCTGTTCGGCGCCCGGGTCGAGCAACTGCCGCAGATCTGGCGCCGGCTGGTCGACGCGGGCTTCGAGTCCGGCCACGCGTACGGCAAGGCGCTGCGGACGGTGAAGTCCTGCGTCGGCGAGACCTGGTGCCGGTACGGGGTGCAGGACTCGGTCGGCCTGGCCATCGCGCTGGAGCTGCGCTACCGGGGCCTGCGCGCTCCCCACAAGATCAAGTCGGCGGTCTCCGGCTGCGCCCGGGAGTGCGCCGAGGCCCGCAGCAAGGACTTCGGCATCATCGCCACCGACACCGGCTGGAACCTCTACGTCGGCGGCAACGGGGGCTTCCGGCCCCGGCACGCCGACCTCTTCGCCACTGATTTATCCACAGAAGCACTGATTCGACTAATCGATAGATTTTTAATGTATTACATCCGCACCGCCGACCGGCTGCAACGCACCGCCGCCTGGATCGAGGCGATGGACGGCGGCCTCGACCACCTGCGCTCGGTGATCGTGGACGACTCGCTCGGGCTCTGCGCCGAACTCGACGCGGCGATGGCCCGGCACGTGGCGGCCTACTCCGACGAGTGGCGCGACGTCCTCGACGACCCGGAGCGGCTGCGCCGCTTCACCTCCTTCGTCAACGCCCCGGACGTGCCCGACCCGTCGATCAGCTTCGCCGTCGAGCGCGGGCAACCGGTGCCCGCGCGCGGCGCACCACCCACCCCGGCGACCGACCGCCGCCGCCAGCCGGTCGCCCTCGGCCTTCCGGAGGTACGGCGATGAGCCCGACGAGCACCGTGGACGGAGGCAGGGCGATGAGCGCGACCAGCACCCTGGACTGGACGGCCGTCTGTTCCCTCGACCGGCTGGATCCCGACCGGGGCGTCGCCGCGCTGGTCGACGGCGTACAGGTGGCGCTCTTCTCGACCGGCGGCGAGTTGTTCGCGGTCGACAACCTCGACCCGGTCGGCGGCGCGTACGTGATGTCCCGGGGCATCGTGGGCAGCCGCGGCGGGGTGCCGACCCTCGCCTCCCCGCTGCACAAGCAGGTCTACGACCTGCGTACCGGGCGCTGCCTGGACCTGCCCGGCGTGACGCTGCCCGTGCACCGGGTCCGCTGCCGGGACGGGCTGGTCGAGGTGCGGCTGCGACAGGAGGAGTGATGCGGGAGGAACTGGCCGGCTTCACCATCGGGGTCACCGCCGACCGGCGGCGCGACGAACTGGCCGCGCTGCTGCAACGCCGCGGCGCCCGGGTGGTGCTCGCCCCGGCCCTGCGGATCGTGCCGCTGGCCGACGACAGCGACCTGCGCGAGGCCACCCGCGCCTGCCTGGACCGGCCGCCGGACATCCTGATGGCGAACACCGGCATCGGGATGCGCGGCTGGCTGGAGGCGGCCGAGGGCTGGGGGCTCGCCGAGCCGCTGCGCTCGGTGCTCTCCCAGTCGTACGTGGTGGCCCGCGGACCCAAGGCGCGCGGCGCGATCCGGGCCGCCGGGCTGCACGACCAGTGGTCGCCGGAGTCGGAGAGCTGCGACGAGGTGATCGACCACCTGTGCCGGCGGGGGGTGGCCGGTCAGGTCATCGCCATGCAGCTGCACGGCGACCGGCAGCCGGAGTGCACCGAGGCGCTGGAGGCGGCCGGGGCCACCGTGATCGAGGTACCGGTCTACCGCTGGGCGCCGCCCACCGACCCGGCGCCGCTGCACCGGCTCATCGACCTGGTCGCCGGCCGGCTGGTCGACGCCGTCACCTTCACCTCGGCGCCGGCGGCGGAGGCGATGATGCGGGCCGCTGGGGACCGTGCCGACACGGTGCTGGAGGCGCTGCGCGGGGACGTGCTGGCCAGTTGCGTCGGCCCGGTCACCGCGGAGCCGCTGGTCCGCCGGGGTGTGCCGGTCAGCGCGCCCGCCCGGGCCCGCCTCGGGGCACTGGTCCGGCAGATCGTCGACGAGCTGCCCCGCCGGACGGTGACCGTCAAGGCCGCCGGGCACCTGCTGACCCTGCGCGGGCACGCGGCCGTGGTCGACGGGGAGCTGCGGCCGCTCGCGCCCGCCCCGATGGCGGTGCTGCGGGCGCTCGCCGCGTCGCCCGGCCGGGTGCTGTCCCGCACCGAGCTGCTGCGGACCCTGCCCCGGGGCGCGGACGAGCACGCGGTGGAGATGGCGGTGGCCCGGCTGCGGGTCGGGCTCCAGGCCCCCAGCGTGGTGCAGACCGTGGTCAAGCGGGGCTACCGCCTCCGGGTCGACTGACCCGGAGGCGGTTCAGCCCACCGGGGCGTAGCCCCGACCGTGCTCGGACTCCAGCCGCAGCATGGCGTGCTCGACCACGGTCACCAGCACCTGCTTCACCGAGTCCCGCCGCCGGGCGTCGCACATCACCAGCGGCACGTCCGGCGAGATGGCCAGCGCCTCGCGGACCTCCTCCGGCTCGTACTGCGGCGCGTCGTCGAACCGGTTCAGCGCCACCACGTACGGCAGGTTCCGGTTCTCGAAGTAGTCCAGCGGCGCGAAGGCGTCCGTGATCCGGCGGGTGTCCACCAGCACGGCGGCACCCACCGCCCCCCGGATGATCTCGTCCCACATGAACCAGAACCGGGTCTGCCCCGGGGTGCCGAACAGGTACAGGATCAGATCCTGGGCCATGGTGATCCGGCCGAAGTCCATGGCGACCGTGGTGGTCTCCTTGCCGGGCACCTTCGACGGGTCGTCGATGCCCACGCCGGCCGCCGTCATCAGCGCCTCGGTGGTCAGCGGCGTGATCTCGGAGATGGCGCCGACCATTGTCGTCTTGCCCACGCCGAAGCCACCCGCGATCACGATCTTCGCGGAGATGATCTCCCGGCTGCGGCGCGCCCCGGCGGGGTCATAGTTCGCGAAGTCCACTTAGCACCCTTCCCAGCAGGTTCATCCGCTCCTCGTAGCCCTCGGCCGGAGCGGCAGTGTGTAGCGTCAGCAGGCCCTCGGCCACCATGTCGGCGACCAGCACCCGGGTGACGCCCAGCGGCATCCGGGTGTACGCGGCGATTTCCGCCAGCGACTGTGCCCGGCCCTCGCAGACCGTGGCGATGCGGTACTTGTCGTGCCCGGCGAAGCGCGCTTCCGCACTCTGGGTGAGGCTGGCCGACAGCACCGCCTCCAGGGCGATGTCCCGGCTCGGCTCGGTACGGCCCCGGGTGACCGCGTACGGCCGCACCAACGCCCCGCGTGGGTCCCGCCGGGGTTCCATCCGCCATCACCTCCCTCCGCCCGGAGCCCACCGGCACCGGATCGCCTGTCCCTCGCCGGGCGCGAGCGCGCCCGGCGTCGTACCGCCCGCCTACGAGCGCACGGCGTCGCGGGGCAGCGGCACCAGCGCGGCGCCCACCCGCTCGACGAGCAGCGCCATCTCGTAGCCGACCTGCCCGACGTCGCAGCTGCGCGCCGCGAGCACGGCCATCGACGACCCGTCACTGATCGACATCAGGAACAGGTAGCCGCTGTCCATCTCGATCACCGTCTGGAGCACACCGCCCGCGCTGAACATCCGGGCGGCCCCCTCGGTCAGGCTCACCACGCCGGAGGTGATCGCGGCGAGCTGGTCCGCCCGGTCCCCCGGTAGGTCCCGCGACGAGGCGAGCAGCAGCCCGTCCGCGGACACCGCCACCACGTGGGCGATACCCGCCACGCTGTCGGCGAAGTTGGTGAGCAGCCAACCCATGTCCTGCATGGCAGCTGGCCTGTTCATCGGCGTGTCTCCTTGGTCGAGGTGCTGTTCTGGTCCGTACCGGCCGAACGGCCGCGCTGCACCCCACGGTGGTAGGCGGAGAGCAGGCCGCGGACCTCGTCGGGGGTGCGGCGGCTACGGTCCCGCCCGTCCTTCGGCTCGATGCCGCCGGGGACGAGCTGGGCCTGGGGCACCCGCTTCGGCAGGCCGGAGCGGGTGGTGCCGCCGGTGGCCGGCTCGGCGGCCCGGGTGGCCCGGGACCAGCCTTCGTCGGCCGCCGTCCGCCAGGCGTCCGACTCCGCGGATGGCGGGGTGGCGGGCTCCGTGGGCGGCGGGGCGGTGGGGGTCGCCGGCGGCGCGGACGGCGCCGCCTGCGGGACGTACGACGGGGGCGCCGACGCGACCGGCGGCTGCCCGGCGGCCGAGCCGATGGACGCGGTGCCGGCGGCGGGCGACCCCACGGACGGGGTGCCGGCCGCGTTCGGGGCACCCGGCACCCGGGTCGGCAGCGGCGGCCGGCCGGGCTTCGCGGCGGAGGCGTCGGCCCGGGGCTCGTCGAAGTTGGGCCGGGTGAAGATCGCGGTGGCGTCGTCCCCGTGGGACCGGAACCAGACCGCCTCCATCTCGCGGAAGATCGGCGAGTCGGCCGGCCGGGTCGGGCGGGCCACCACCGGCACGGCCGGCGCCGGGGCGGGCGCGGTGTACGGCACCGCCCGGGTCTCCGCTGCGGCCGGGGCCTCCGGGGCCGACGGTGCCGCCGGTGCCGCCCCGAACGGGGTGAACGGTGGGGGTGCGGGGGTGAACGGTTCGGCCGGTGCCGACGGCACGCCGGCGACCGGCCCGAGGGGCAGCGCCGGGGCGGCGTCGGCGGCCGGGGTCCGCTTCGGCAGCCTCGGTCGCGGGTCGACCAGGGGCTGGGCCCCCGTCGGGTAGCCGGCTCCGTACGCCGGCTCGGCCGGGGCGGCCGAGAACGGCAGCGCGGAGGTGGGTGCGGCAGAGGTCGGCACGGCCGAGGCCGGCACCGCGGACGTCGGCACGGCCGAGGCCGGCACGGCGGAGGTGGGCGCGGACGGAACCTGGCCGCCGAGCGTCACCGCCGGGGCGGTGTCCCGCGCGTCGACCGGGGGCTGCCAGGGCGCCGGAGCCGGCGGGGCGGCCCGCCACTGGTCGGTCAACGTCGCCGCGCCGGTACGCCCGCTGGTCAGCGAATCGCCGAGGCCGGCCGGGGTGAGCGGCGGCTGCTCGACCGCCAGCGGTTGGCGCGAGCGGGGCAGCGACTGGTCCCGGCCCCGGTGGGCGGGCAGCACCACGGTCGAGGTGGGCAGCGTCACCTGGGCGACGGTGCCGCCCTCGACGTTGCGCCGCAGCTCCACCCGGATGCCGTACCGGGAGGCGAGCCGGCTCACCACGGCCAGACCCATCAGCCGGAACGCGGCCACGTCCACGCTCGGCGGCGCGGCCAGCCGGCGGTTGAGCGAGTCGAGCTGCTCGTCGGTGAGGCCCAGGCCCCGGTCCTCGATCTGGATCAGCACGTAGTCGCGGATCCGGCGGCCGTCGGCGACCACCGTGGTGGTCGGCGGCGAGAAGCGGGTGGCGTTGTCGAGCAGTTCGGCGACCAGGCGGACCACGTCGTTGACGGCGTGCGCGGAGACCGAGATGTCGGTGTCGACGGTGCCGAACTCGATGCGGTTGTAGAGCTCGACCTCGGACTGGGCGGCCCGCAGGACGTCGACCAGCAGCGCGTCGTCACGGCGGGGCACCGCCGAGTCGGCGCCGGCCAGGACGAGCAGGTTCTCGTCGTTGCGGCGCATCCGGGTGGCCAGGTGGTCGAGCTCGAAGAGCTGGGCGAGGCGCTTCGGGTCCTCCTCGCTGCGCTCGATCGCGTCCAGCTCGCCGATCATCCGGTCGACCAGCGTCTGACTGCGCCGGGCCAGGTTGAGGAACATCGCCGAGACGCTGGTACGCAGGGCGGCCTGTTCGGCGGCGACCCGGACCGCCTCGCGGTGCACGACGTTGAAGGCCAGCCCCACCTGGCCGACCTCGTCGCGGCTGCGCAGCCGGATCGGGTCGCGGACCTGGCGCACGATCTCGTCCACGCCGCCCTCGCCGACGCTGCCCATGTTCTGCAGCCGCCGCACCGCGTCCGGCAGGTCGTGGTTGGCCACCGACAGGGCGCCCTCGCGCAGCCGCCGCAGCGAGTGGTTGAGCGAGCGGGCCAGCACCACGGCGAGCGAGACGGCGATGATCAGGGTGAGCAGCACCAGCGCCGACTCGACGACGGCCTGCCGGATGACGTCGCTGCGGGCCTGCTCGGCCCGGTCGAGCAGGCGGTCCTGGAGCTGGATCTCGGCCCACCGCATCAGGTCGTTGACCGAGCCGATCGAGGCGCTCGCGTCGGCTGCGCCGACCAGTGGCTGCTGCCCCACCGAGCGGGTGATGTCGGCGGCCACCCGGTCGGCGAGGCCGACCGCGTCGCCGGAGACGGTGCCCTCGACCAGGGCCCGCTGGTCCGGGTCGGCGGCCAGGGAGAAGGCGACCAGCGCCTCCTGCTGGCCGGTCAGCGTGGTGACGAAGGCGGAGAACTGCTCCTCGTCGATCCGGCCGGCGCTCAGCGCGGTGTAGGCCACCGCCTCCTCCTCGGCGACGGCCGCCTTGGCGCGGCTGAACGCAGCCACCGCGCGGCGGGCGTCGGCGAGGCTCTCCTGGCCGGGGAGCTGGGCCAGGGCGTCGCCGTACGAGACGAGGTCGGTCAGGACGATGCCGTAGCGCAGGGTGGCCTCGGCCACCGGCATCTGCCGACGGTCGAGCACCTCCTGGCGGGTGCCGTTGAGCGTCTCCAGGTGATCGTCGATGACCTTGAGCCGGTCGCGGACGGCCGCCGGGACCTCGCCGATCCTGCCGCGCTCGGCGCGGTACTCCGCGATCCGCTGGTCGGTGGCGCGGACCCGCAGGTTGTAGTCGTCGGCCTTCTGCTGCGGCGTGGCCAGGTAGCCGGCCGCCGCCATCCGCTCCTTGTGCAGATCCTGGGTGAGCGCGGAGACGTCGACGGAGAGCGCGGTCAGCGACCGGATCCGGGTGGCGTCGTACGCGCCCTCACCGGTGGAGATGAGTCGGATAGTTGCCAGAGCAATGACCGCGGCGACCGGAACCACCAGAATGAGGGCGAGTTTGGAACGGATCCGCGCGTCCCTCAGTCGGGGCAGCCGCCGCCCCCGGTCACGCTGGGCGGCGTCGCCGATTTCGGGCAGGGTCGTCGGTCCGGTGCTCACGACATCGCCTCCGTCGTATCTTCCACGCCTGACCCGCCGACCCGTGCCTGGTGCAGCGGAGAGCGCCACGCGCGGCACGGCCGCGATTTCACCAGAGAAGATCGCGTTTGGGAAGCCGCAGTGAGGCAGGAAACGGTCAACCGACGGCCTCGCGACCCTTTAGCTTCATTCTCGCCCACGCCCTGATCAGGCATTGTCACTCCAGGGTGGCCGATCGCCTCGTCCGAAGTGAGCGTCGGTAAATATCTGATGACCCCAGCATGTGGGAAAGCCGTCCCGAAACCACTCCGGGCTTCCGCGCTTGACCGCGGGGCCCGGCATTGGCAAGGTTTTGCAGGCTTCGCGCACACCGTACGGCAGACAATCCCGTATCTCCACTGAGGACGGACTAGCGGCGGTGACCGGGCAGCGCCCGCGCCGCACCTGGAGGACTGAGTTGAGCCCCATCCGCTCCGCGACCATCGTGGCGCTCGCATCGGCCGTGCTGGCCACCACGCTCACCGGCTGTTCGTTCGGGGCGGGGCAGGAGGACACCAGCCCCATCGTCATCGCCGCGGACCTCGAACTCTCCGGCGCGGCGGCCCCGGTCGGCAAGGCGTACCAGCGCGCGCTGGAACTGAAGATCGAGCAGCTGAACACGTCCGGCGCCCTGGGCGGCCGAAAGATCCGGCTCGAGGTGAAGGACAACCGTTCCGACGCCAGTGAGTCACTGCGGAACATCACCGACTTCAGCGGCGATTCCAAGGTCAGCGCGATCGTCATGGGCGGTTGCAACGAATGCGCCGTCGGCGCCGTACTCACCATCAACGAGAAGAAAATCCCCACCATCGCGCTCGCCCCGTCCAGCGCGATCTCCACCCCGGTCGCCGATCGGCGGTACGTCTTCAAACTCGCCCCCAACGCCGCCGACAGCGCCGCGGCGCTCACCACGGAACTGCGCCGAAAGGGCATCCGTAAGGTCGCCGTGCTGCACAGCGACGACGACTACGGCCGGGAGGGCCTGACCGCGCTGCGGGGCGAGTTCGACAAGGCCAAGATCCGGCTGGTCCGCAACGAGGCGGTCCGCCCCACCGACACCGACGTCAGCCAGCCGGTCCGCCTGCTCACCTCCGGCGAGACGCAGGCGCTGCTGCTCTGGACCCCGCCGGAGCAGGCCTCCCTCGCCGCGACCAGCGCGCAGGAGGCGGGCTTCTCCGGGTCGCTCTTCCTCGACGCGGCCGCCGCCGGCGACCTCTTCCTCGGCAACGCCGCCCGGTCCACCGAGCGGGCCACCCTGATCTTCACCCAGACCATGGTGATCGACGACGTCATCGCCACCACCCCCGCCAAGGCGGCCCGGCGGCAGTGGTTCCAGGACTACACCGCCCGGTTCGGCGGCTACAACGGCTTCTCCTCCTTCGCCGCCGACGCCGTCCAGCTGATCGCCGACGCCGCGCTGCGGGCCGGCGGCCCGGCCGACCAGGTCAACCGGGACGGCATCCGGGACGTGCTGGAGACCTCCCAGATGGACGGGCTGTCCGGGCCGATCCGGATGACGCCGGACAACCACTCCGGGCTGATGCCCCAGGCGCTGACGACGCTGGTCGCCCGGGGTGGGCGCTGGCGGCTGGCCGGCTGAGGGGCGGTGTGGTCAGCGGGCGCTGGTGGTGGCGCGTACCCAGGGCAGCGCGAGGCGCTCCACCAGGGAGAGGGCGGCGTAGAGCAGGATGCTCATCGCCGCGATGAGCACGATCGCCGCCCAGGCGGTGGCGGTGTCCCCGATGCCGTTGTACTGCAGGATCTGGTAGCCGAGGCCCGGCTTGTCGGAGTAGAACTCGCCGATCACCGCGCCGATGGCGGCCAGCGGCATCGCCACCTTCAGCCCGACGAAGATCTGCGGCAGCGCGGCCGGGAAGCGCACCTTGCGGAACGCCTGCCACCACGAGGCGTTCAGCGACCGGGCCAGCTCGGCCAGGTCCGCCGGGGTGGTGGTGAGCCCGGTCGCGGTGGACAGCACGATCGGAAAGAAGCAGAGCAGGAAGACCATGGTCAGGATGGGTTTCTCGCCCCAGCCGACCGAGACCACCAGCAGCGGCCCGAGGGCGATCTTCGGCACCGCGTTGATCGCCACCAGCAGCGGCGCGAACATCCGCTCGGCCCGCCGGGAGGCGGCCAGCGCCATCCCGATCAGCACCCCGGCGGCGGCGGAGAGCACGAAGCCCAGCAGCGTCATCAGCGTGGTGATCCCCAGCGCCGGCAGCAGCACGTCGGCCGCCGCGGTCAGCGCCGCCCAGACGTCCTGCGGCGGCGGCAGGGACGCCGGATGGACCAGCTTCAACCCCGAGGTGACCAGCCACCAGACGGTCACCGCGATCACCAGGCCGAGCAACGGCAGGCCGACCGTCGCCGGGCGTACCGCCGGGCGCCGCGACGCCGCGGCCGCCGGTGGTGTGGTCGGCACCCCGGGCGCGGCGGCCGCGGCGGCCGTGTCGCGCTCCGCCTCCCCCGCTCCGGAGCGGGTACGGATCTGCGTCACGTGTCCCATCCTCTCCTGCCGGCCCGGGGCCGGCACGGCCACGGGGGCGCGGCCACCGGTCGCTGTCCCGGTGACCGCACCCCCGTGGCACGATCGGTGTCGATCAGGCCTTCGGCACCAGGCTGAAGTCGATGATCTGGTCCGGGGTGATGTTCTGCTTGAGCGCGCCGGCGCCCTGCAGCAGCGCGATGCTCTTGGCGACCCGCTCGTTGTCCAGGGTGCCGATGGCGGTGCCGGAGTTGCTCGACCGGACGTACCCGGCCATCAGCTGGAGCTCGGCGGCGGCCGCGGCCGGGACGGTGGCGGGGACGTTCTTCTTCAGCAGGTCGGCGGCCTCCTGCGGGTTGCCCAGGGCGTACTCCAGGCCCTTGAGCAGCGCCGCCGTGAAGCGCTTGACCATCTCCGGCTTCTCCTTGGCGAGCTTCGCCGACGTGATCAGCGCGTTGCCGTAGAGGTCCTGCATCACCTCGCTGTAGGGCAGCACGACCGGCTTCTTCTTGGTGACCGCCGCGACGGTGGGCTGGCCGACCACGAACTGGCCGATGCCGTCGACCGTGCCGGAGGCCAGGGTGCCCATCAGGGTCTGCGCCTCACCGTTGACCCAGGTCACCTTGCTGGCATCGACGCCGGCGAGGCGGGCGTACGTCGGGAAGAGCTGGCGGACCACGGAGGTGGGAGTGTCGGCGAGCTTCTTGCCCTCCAGGTCCTTCGGCGTGGCGATGTTCTTGCCCTCGACGGTAACCACGGCGGCCATGGTGCGCTGCTGGATCGCCGCCACCACGACGAAGTCCTTGGCGGCGCCGTTGCCGAACTGGAGCAGGCCACCGGTCAGGTCGATCGGGCCGAAGTCGGCCTGACCGCCGACGACGGTCTGGATGACCGAGCCGGTGCCCTGGCCCGGCTTGATCTCCACGTCGAAGCCGGCCTCCTTGAAGAAGCCCTTCTCCTTCGCCACCCAGGCGTACGAGTCACGGCCGAAGTTGCCGAAGGAGGTCAGGTAGGTCACCTTCTCCAACGCCTTGCCGTCACCGCCCTTGGCGTCGGAGTCGTCCGAGCCGCTGCTGCACGCGGAGACCAGGGCGAGGGCGGTGGCCAGGGCGGCCGCGGCGACCGTACGGGTCAGCCTTCTCATCAGTGCACCATGTCCTTTCCGACCGGGTCATGCCACCCGGAGGGGTTGTCGGTCCGGCGGTGCCGGCGTGGAGGGGGGAGCCGACGCCACCGTCGTGAAGGGACTCTTCGCGGGCACAGCGTACGAGAGACCCACCGTCACGACACCAGTCGCACCGGGTTGCGGAACGGAAACACTTGAGCGTCCACCCCGGACTGTCGGCAAGTGCCACACGCCGGATAGCCTTTGTCGGATTCCTGACCGCCCACTCAGGGGAGGCCCGCCGGACATGATCCGACTCGCCGACGTGTCGCGTACCTTCGACGGCCGCTCCGGCCGGGTCGAGGCGCTGCGCGGCATCGACCTGGCGGTCGCCGAGGGCGAGTTCGTCGCGGTGCTGGGCCGCTCCGGCTGCGGAAAGTCCACCCTGCTGCGCATGGTCGCCGGGCTGCTGCCGGTGACCAGCGGCGAGATCACCGTGGGCGGCACGGCGGTCGCCCGGCCCCGCCAGGACATCGCGATGCTCTTCCAGCGCCCCGCCCTGCTCCCCTGGCGCACCGTGCTGGACAACGTCCTGCTGCCGGTGGAGATCTTCGGCTGGAGCCGGGCCAGGCACCGCGACCGGGCCCGCCAGCTGCTGGAGATGGCCGGCCTCGGCGGGTTCGAGAAGCGGCTGCCGCACGAGCTCTCCGGCGGTATGCAGCAGCGGGTGTCGCTCTGCCGGTCGCTGATCGGCGAGCCCCGGGTGATGCTGATGGACGAGCCCTTCTCCGCCCTGGACGCGCTCACCCGCGAGGAACTCGCCGGCGAACTGCAACGCGTGCACATGGAGACCGGGGCCACCGTCGTCTTCGTCACCCACTCCATCGACGAGGCGGTGCTGCTGGCCGACCGGGTGGTCGTGCTCAGCCCACGCCCGGGACGGATCCGCAGGATCGTCGAGGTGACCATCCCCCGACCCCGCACCCTCGGCCGCAACGCCCACCTGGCCGACGTCGCCCGGGTCAGCGCCGAACTGCACGAACTGCTGATGGAGCGCGAGACGCCGGCCGTGGCGGAGGGACGATGAGCATGCGGGTGGCCGTCTTCGTCGAGCCGCACCGCGGTGCCAGCTACGACGACCAGCTCCGGTTCGCCCGGCTGGTGGAGGCGGGCGGCTTCGACGGGTTCCTGCGGGCCGACCACTACCAGGCGATGGGCGACGAGCCGGGGCTGCCCGGCCCGACCGACGCCTGGCTGACCCTCGCCGCGCTGGCCCGGGAGACCACCCGGATCCGGCTCGGCACGCTGGTCACCTCGGCCACCTTCCGGCTGCCCGGGCCGCTGGCCGTGATGGTGGCCCAGGTGGACCAGATGAGCGGCGGCCGGGTCGAGCTGGGCATCGGCGCCGGCTGGTACGAGCGCGAGCACACCTCGTACGGCATCCCGTTCCCCGGCGTGGGTGAGCGCTTCGACCGACTGGCCGAACAGCTGGAGATCATCACCGGGCTGTGGCGGACCCCGGTCGGCGACACCTACACCCACCTCGGCGACCACTACCGGCTGGTGGATGCGCCCGCGCTGCCCAAGCCCGTGCAACGGCCCGGTCCGCCGGTGATCGTCGGCGGGCGCGGCCCGAAGCGCACCCCCGAGCTGGCCGCCCGGTACGCCGACGAGTTCAACATGCCCTTCAAGTCGGTCGAGGAGACCGCCGGCGCGTACGAGCGGGTCCGCGAGGCGTGCGACCGGACCGGGCGTACCGAGTCGGGGCGGGCCCCGCTGGTGCTCTCCGCCGGGGTGGTGGTGGCGATCGGGCGGACCGACGCCGAGGCCCGCCGCCGGGCGGAGCCGCTGCACGTCAAGAGCGCCCTGCCGCCGGAGGACCCGGTGGTCGGCTCCCCCGCGCAACTCGTCGACCGGCTCGGCGAGTTCGCCGCGATCGGCGCCACCCGGGTGCATTTGCGCCTGATCGAACTCGACGACCTCGACCACCTGGAGCTCATCGCCGGCGAGGTGCTCCCCCAGCTGAACGGAACGCCATGACCGACGTGGTCGACGGTACGGAACTCGGCCCGGTAGGCCAGGAGATCGTCTTCGAGAACGACCGGGTACGGGTGTGGCACATCCGCCTGGAGCCGGGTGAGCAGCAGCCGCTGCACCGGCACGACCACCCGTACCTGGTGGTGGCCGTCCAGGGCGCGAAGAACGTGGTGCAGACGATCGACGGCACCCGGATCGACGCCGACGAACCCACCGGCGGGGTGGTCTACCGGGACCCGGGCGCGGTCCACATGCTCACCAACGTCGGCGACACCACGTATCTGGCCCGTCTCGTCGAGTTGAAGTAACCCCAGGCAGTCGCCCCGCCGCGCCACAGTGGCGATCGGGCGCACCGGGCCGTAACGTGCGCGACATGGCCTTTCGGACGTGGGGCAAGCTGCTGTTCACCGCATTCGGGGTGAGCGTGCTGGCCGGAGCCGGTCAGCTCGGCATGGCGTACGGGTTCGGGATCGTACGACTCAACGGCGCGTTCACGGATGTGAACCGGTGGCCGGCCCAGCTCGCCTGGGTCGGCTGGTTCGCCGTGACCGCCGCCGTGGTCGGCGCCGTGGTCACCGTCCGGCTCGCCCGCCGCGTCGGGCTGTCGGACGGCACCGGCGCACAACTCGCCGTCTCCGGCGCGGCCGCACTCGGCGCGACCGTCGTCGCCCCGCTCTGCATGCAACCCGCCCGGGCCGCGGAGCTGAGCACCGTCGACCCGGTCTGGGCGGTCGGGATCTGCGCGGTCGTCGGCGCGGTGGTCGGCGCGGGCGCCGCCTCGGCCGTGCTGCTCCGGCCGCCGCTGGGCTGGAACGTCGCCCTGCTGACCGGCGCGGTCTGGCTGATCGCGCTGGTCTCCGTCGCGCCGGCGCTGCTGTCCACCGGGGTGCTGCGCTCCGTACGCCTCGGCGTGCTGGAGCCGTCCTGGTTGGACGCGGACGCGGCGCAGCGGCTGGCCATGCTGACCCTCCCCGCGGTGGCACTGCTGGCCGGCGCGGCGACCGGTGCGCTGGCCCGCTGGCGCGGGCACGTCCCGCTGGTCAGCGGGGCGACCGGGGTGGCCGGCCCGGTGCTGCTCGCCTTCGCCTACCTGACCGCCGGCCCCGGCGACTCCGCCGACCGCTACCAGCTCGCGCCGTACTACGGCGCGGTGATCGCCGTCGCGGCCGGCGCCCTGGGCTCGGCCGCCGCCACGCTGCTGCGCTGGCCGCTCTTCCCGGCGAGCGACGCCGGGAACGCTGCCGGAGCCGACGACGCCATCGAGCCGACCGACATCCTGCGCCCGCTGCCCGACAGCCCGGCCCTGAGCAGCGCCCCCGGCGACGATACGGGGACCTCGGACCTGGCCGGCACCGCCGGCGCGGGCACCCTGCCGGGATCCGGCACGCCGGCCGGCGCGGAACGGGCCGCTGACCGGGCCGCGACCCGGGCGACCGGGCCGACCCCGGCGCACTGGGACTGGCCGGTGACCCCCGGCACCGCGACCCCGTCCGGGACGCGCCCGGACAGCGGGTTCGCCCTCGACGCCCCGGCCGGCGCACCCGCGTCGAC